>NZ_DALZUO010000002.1:272907-305608 GCF_032013335.1 Anaerospora sp.
AAAAATGACCATCAGTTTTAACGTTGGATAACACCGCAGAACCTCTCTGTACAGAGCTGGAATAGTGCGATATAATCATATGGAAATCTTGTGAAAAAGATGGTGACTCATGGCATGGTGATTATGCCGCAGTACGAGAAAAAAAGCTTGAGCGATATTGTTGTTGCTTATGTGAAGAATAGAATTTTGTCCGGTGTATTGAAAAGCGGCGATAAATTGACTGAAGCCGATATTTCTAGTGAGTTAAGTACCAGCCGGGCTCCCGTGCGTGAAGCGATGCGGATTTTGAACGAACAGGGGATTGTCTCTTTTTCCCCGCGGAGGGGCAATCAGGTTTTGGAAATGAGTCCCCAAGAGGTACTGGAAGTATTTGATATCCGTATTACACTTGAAATTCAGATATTGCATATCCTTTCAACCCAGCCCATACTACAGGAGAAGGATTACCAGGAATTGCATCAGATGACGATGCAGATGCAAAAAGGTGAACAACAATGTAGTACCAATGAAGAACGCGTATTCCTATTGAATACATTGGATTTAGCTTTTCACCGTTATTTGTGGAATGCTTCTGAAAGCAGTCGGCGTGCGCAGATTCTGGAAGGTTTGTTTTATCAGCTTCTGATTGTCATGAACCAGAATATAGTGTCTCTAGGCACATTTGAAGAAAAAGCGCAGGAGCATCTGCAGATTCTTAATGCCTTGAAAACAAATCAACCGCCGCTTGTGTCAGAGGCGTTTATGCAGCACTTGCACAAATATGTAAATGCAACGCTTGCCAATAGTAAATAGGCGGTCAAATCGCCCACTGTCAAATAAAATAGACCCTAAAAAGATTAAAATAAAAAGGGATGCCCTCAAGGCATCCCTTTTTATTTTAATCACCATACTGCTGCGAGCGTAAAGCATGTATTTTTATGGGTGCACATTTATGTTAGGCCGAATAGGTGCCGGTGGGCCTATTTAATTAGCCTGACTTATGCGAAATTTCCGTTCTCAAATACCGGGATTTTCTTCCCTTCAGCGGTAATACCTGTAATGGTAAGGTCTTTTGTTCCGATCATAAAGTCTACATGCACTAAAGAATCATTGACGCCCAAATCAACTAACTTATCTTTGGATAGACTGCTGCCATCCTTGATGCAAGTTGGATAGGCTTTGCCGAAGGCCAGATGACACGAAGCGTTTTCATCAAATAATGTGTTATAGAAAAGAATCTGAGCATTGGAAATAGGAGAATCAAAAGGAACTAAAGCTACTTCGCCGAGATAACAGGAGCCTTCATCCGTTTCTATCAGCTTTTTCAGTATTTCCTGGCCTTTTTCTGCCTTATAGTCAATTGCTTTTCCATCTTTAAACGTTAAGCTGAATTGATCAATTAAGTTGCCGTTGTAAACCAAGGGCTTTGAACTAAAGACGGTACCGTTTACACCTGACTTTTTAGGCAGGGTAAATACTTCTTCTGTCGGGATATTGGCAACAAAATCAATCCCTTTGGCATTGTTTTTCGAGCCGCCCATCCAAATATGATTATCCGGCAGCTCTATAGTAAGATCGGTTCCAAGGCTGTTTTGATAATGTAAGGACTTGAAATTACTCTTGTTCATAAAATCCCGGCGTTCTCTAAGCTTAGCCTTATGGCTATCCCATTCTTTTACGGGATCTGCGGCAGGAACTCGAACCGCTTTTAAAATTGCATCCCACAATAAATTCATGGCCTGCTCCTCAGAGACATCAGGAAACACCTTTTTGGCCCAGGCAATTGTGGGTACTGAAACAATGCACCATGAGTTTTCATGACTCATAATTTTTTCGCGATATTCCTGTAAGGCAGTATTACTTACCTTTTGAGCTCTGACAATTCTTTCAGGGTTAACATCTTTTAGCAGCTCCGGATCTGAGGCGGATATACTGACGAAAGCCGCTCCGCCGCGCAGATACGAAAGATAAAAATCCTTGCGCCACTCTGGGAACTCATCAAAAATCTCGTCTGGGGCTTGAAGGTAGCGAATTTTGGCAGAAAGCTCATCAACCCAATTGATGACAACTTCACGGGCTCCTGCTGAATAAGCAGCCTCTGTAATGAGACGTGCAAAAGGGGCACATTCAATCGGTGAAGAAAGCACTAGGGTTTGATTGTTTTGGAGATTGACGCCAGTTTTAATAACCAGACGCGCGTATTTTTCTAAATCGGCATGATTCATGATGCCACCATCCCATTTGTTTTTAATTTTTATTTTATCATATTATTTTACCCAGTGACTGTTAATATATGAAAATGGTCAATATAGGGAGCTAGTAAAATTAATAAAGGAATTTGGATAATATTGGAGAAAAAGGTGGAAATAGCATTTGGGGCGGGTGACGTTCATGGACGGGAAAAGAAGCAAATTAGCAGTTGGATTGCTGATCGCGCTGGCCGTTGCAGGAACAGGTTTGTACAGTTGGTGGCAGAAAAGCACAATGGTGACGGCAGCGCAAATCATCGGTCCGGTTTCAAGTGAAAGTATGGTAAAGAACGATAAAGTAATGGTTTATATCAGCGGCGGAATTAACAGACCCGGTGTGTACGAAGTGCAATCTGGGCTAAGGGTGCTGGATGTTGTCAATCTGGCTGGAGGAGTAACGCCAAATGCGGATGCCAATCGCATTAATATGGCGCAAGCCGTCAAAGACGGCCTTCATGTTTCTGTTCCCGTTGTTATGGCCGGAAGCCAATCTGAGAATCCTTCGGGATCAAATAATGAAAGAATCAGTATCAACAAAGCAAGTAAGAGTGAATTGGATGAGCTGCCGGGAATTGGACCGGCAATGGCGGAACGAATTATCGAATATCGCCAGACAAACGGGGCGTTTAAGGAGCTGGACGAGCTGAAGAAAGTTCCAGGTATCGGTGAGTCCAAATTCAAAAAGCTAGTCAGCAAGATTACATTATAGATCATGAACATTTCACTTATGTTGCTGACAACAGCTTTTGCTCTGGGAATAGGTCTGGCTGGTTTTGCTTGGAATAGCGATTATTTATGTGTGTTATCGGCTTTGTTGGTTGGATTTATTACGGTTCAGCTTTATAAGCGGAAAGAACCGACTATTTGCTTACTATTGCTTTTCTTCTTCTTGGGAATTATTCGCTCTATGCAGGGTGAAGCTCTCCCGTTAACAGACAGCAGTCAGTTTATCGGACAACGAGTTATTGTGACAGGGAAAATAGCAGAGGTACCAAAGATTACACTGTTAGATACAGAAAAAAAGGTTCGATATATTATAGAAGTCGATCAGCTCCGGCTTGCCGGGCGGATGCTGAACAGCAGCGGAAAGATGATAGTGACTGTGCGGCAGACAGCAGCTACGCAAACTGGCAGCAGCGGCGACCATGTAAAGGCAGCAGGAGAGCTCGAAGGGTTACATGGCTATAATAATCCCGGCTCTATTGATATAGTGGCAGCGCTAAAGCGGCAAGGCATTACCGCGAGAATGAATAGCAGCAGTGATAGTATTTCAATTATCCCAGCGAAGGAATTAACTGGGAAAATATTACTGGATCAATGGCGGAGCCGGCTTAGTGAACTGTTTTTACAAGTCATGCCCCAGAGTGATGCAGCAATCCTTACCGGTGTTCTATTCGGCGGCGGATATGACACTATCAATACCCAGGTGCTGCATGATTTTTCAGCTACCGGTATTATTCATATATTATCAGTATCCGGCTCGCATATTGCCCTGGTGGCAGCAGTTATGTTATGGTTAGGAGAAAGCTGCCGCTTGAACTCTAAGGTAACCGTAATGCTGGCAGGCGCCGTAATACTGTTTTATGCCGCTTTAGCAGGGCTGAGTCCGCCGGTTATCAGGTCAGCTATTATGGGTATTACCGGACTTTGGGCAGTCCTGGCAGGCCGGGAAAAGTCCGGTGCAGGTGCAATGGCTCTGGCAGCGTTACTCATGCTCGTCTGGCAGCCGGCGCTGCTTTATGATATTAGTTTTCAGCTTTCATTTGGGGCAACTGCCGGTTTGGTCTTTTTATATAGCAAGACTACAGAAAAACTACGTTTTCTGCCAAAATGGCTGGCATCGGCATTTGCCGTGACATTTGCTGCGCAAGCCGGTATTATTCCCTTTTTAGCATGGTATTTTCACAGCTTTTCCATTAGCTCGTTCATTGCCAATATTATTGTTATTCCAATTATTGAGCTGGTTATTATTCTTGGCTTGCTGGCTTGCATCAGCAGCCTGGTACTGCCATTGGCAACAAAACTGCTATTGGTTTTTTGCAGTATGGGCATTGGTTTGGCAGTTATGCTGAATAAAGCAATTGCTGCTATTGAGGGTTTACAGTTTTATGTGCCTCCTTTTGGGATGCTGGAGAGTTTAGTGTTTTACGTTCTAGCCTGGAGCTATGGCTATTTACCGACCTGGATGCAGTCACCTGTCAGTATAATAAAGCAATGGCCTTATCGGGCGGCAGGGATTATTCTTGCAGTATGCCTGCTGGCAGGAGGTCTGATCGGACCTTCAAAACAGGTCGCTGTACATTTTATTGATGTAGGACAAGGTGATGCAACTCTCTTTATTACGCCTCGTGGCAGGTCAGTGCTTGTGGATACAGGTGGAACAATTGGTGAAAACAGTAATTTTGATGTGGGTGAACGAGTCGTTGCTCCTTATCTTAAGCATCAAGGCATAACCAGACTGGATTATCTCATTCTTACCCATGGCCACAAGGATCACGCAGGTGGTGCTGCGGCCGTAGCAGCAGCCATACCTGTCAGAAACTGTATTGTTGCTCCTGAAGCGTTTTCTGACAGTCTTCGGGCATTGCTCAAGGAAAAAGGCAGTGGGGTCATTATTCTGGCGGCGCGGGGACAGAAGCTTAAACTGGACGGGCTGGAGATAGAAGTGGTTCATGCTGGAGCACAGGCTGGATCAGGCCGTAACAGCAATGAATCATCAAGTGTGATTCGCGTGTCCTATGGACAACATAGCTTTCTCATTACAGGTGATTTAGAGGCTGGACAGGAAAAAGAGTTAATAGCAAATGGCTTATATCCGTGTACGGTCCTTAAAGTGGCGCATCATGGTTCGCGCACTTCGACTACGGATGGTTTTTTGGAAAAGGCGGCTCCTCGATATGCCGTTATTTCTGTAGGTTATCATAACCGGTTTGGTCATCCCCATAAAGAAGTGTTGGATAAATTGGACCGCACGGCACTGCACGTATACCGGACGGATCAAGACGGGGCTGTACTGATGAGAACAAATGGGACGGACTTGTCTATTGAACCTTACTTAAAAAGGAAACAATGATGTATCGGAGGCTCTTAGAATGAATTATTCAACTGCAATGGAGCAAATTAACCGTGGTCAGATTGCTTCGATATATTTGTTATATGGTGAAGAGAGTTATTTAATCCGGGAATTAGAACATAAGCTTACGGTAGAGCTTTTACCGCCTGATGAGCGGGAGACTGGACTTGCTGTTTTTGAGAACGAGCCATCGTCTGAGGAGCTTGTTCGCTTGATTGAGTCTGTGCCCTTCTTTGGCAGTAAAAATGTTATTTTAGTGCGCAATGCTGCTATGTTTCGCAGCCGGAAAGCATCCGTGCAAGCAGAGTCTGCAGATGCTTCCGAGGAGACTGCAGATGCCGGCAGTGAGCGATTAATAACCCTTTTTGCCAACATGCCGGACTACACTAACGTTGTCTTTATAGGTGGAGACAAAATTGATAAGCGTAAAAAAATCGTGAAGGCTATTGAAAAATACGGGTCTGTTATTGAGCTTGCGCCGCTAAAGGTTAAGGATGTAAAGCCATGGGTGATGGCGAAACTGGCGGAAAAGAATAAAAAACTAACTGCTGATGCAATGGAGCACCTGCTAAATATAGTCAGTATTATGCCGCAGGTATCCTTAGGCTTTTTAGCAGGCGAACTGGAAAAGGCATGCTTATATACAAAAACGAAGACATCAATTACTCGCGATGATCTCATGGCCATATTATCAATAGTGCCGGAGGTTTCTGTTTTTGTCATGCTGGAAGCATTGAGTCAGAAGCAAGTGTCAAGAGCGCTTCAATTACTGGGAGAACAGCTTTCTACAGGAGAGCTTCCTTTTCGGCTGCTGGCTTTATTAGCGAGGCAAGTACGCCACCTATGGCAGGCAAAGCTAATGGCAGGGCAAGGATTTTCGCAGCAGGATGTTGCCAATGAATTTAAAGTGCCCTTGTTTATTGGAGAAAAGCTGATTCGTCAAAGCAGAGCTTTTTCGGCCGAGCAGCTAAAAGCAGGAATTCTCCGCTTAGCGGCAGCAGACCGCGATTTAAAAACAGGGAAAGCGGATGGGCATGTGCTGGAGCAATTTATTATTGAATTGTGTTTATAAAAGATAAGGTAAGAGGAGGATAAAATGGTAAAGCAAGGGAAAAGAATGATTGTAATAGGTTTGACTGTCGCTAGTTGGTTACTGTCAGGCTTAACGATAGTGGCGGCACCCACTACGGATCAAACAGAATTGATTCAGAATGACAGCGCTTTGGACCTCTCCATAATGGGAGAACCGTTGGCTACTAAAGAGCAGTGCGTACGATATATGCAAAAAATCAATCCCTTTCCGCTTATTACCGTTTCTATAGAAACATTAGTAGAGTATTACTGGCAGCAGGGGATTCTGGAAAAAGTACGCCCTGATGTGGCATTTGCTCAGGCGATTCATGAAACCGGGCATTTTCGCTATGGTGGTGATGTAGTTCCCCTGCAAAATAACTATGCGGGAATAGGTACAACCGGTAATAAGGTTCGGGGGCATTGGTTTGGCTCAGCAGAGGAGGGCGTAACTGCTCAGATTCAGCACTTATTGGCGTATGCATCAACAGAGCAGCCGCAAAGACCAATCGTGGATCCACGCTATCAATTAGTAAAGCAGGGCCGGAATTTCGGACAGGCTGTAACCTGGACCGACTTAAATGGACGCTGGGCAGTGCCGGGTAAGACCTATGGCCAGAAGATATTAAGTATACATGCGCGTATTCTGGAAGAAAAATAAATAATTGAAGGCGGCGATACAATTATGAGTTTTATTGAACAGATGAAGCAAAAAGCCAGGGCTGATAAACAGCGCATTATTTTGCCTGAGGCAACTGATCTGCGTGTATTGCAGGCAGCATGCACTGTATTGAAAGAAAAAATTGCTGATATTATTTTAATAGGAGACAAGTCTGAAATACTGCGCGTCGCGGGAGACTTGGACTTATCGGGCGCTACGATCATTGATAGTAAAATTGCAGAGAAAGGACAGGAATACGGTAAAGCTTTCTATGAACTGCGTAAATCGAAGGGGATTACCTTAGAACAGGCAGAAGAACAAGTCAAGGACCCTGTTTTCTTTGGAATGATGATGTTGAAACTAAATGATGCCGATGGTCTGGTTTCCGGAGCGATTCATTCAACAGCAGATACGCTGCGTCCGGCATTGCAAATCATTAAGACAGCACCTGAGGCGAAGCTTGTTTCCACCTTCTTTGTCATGGTGGTGCCCAATAGCGAATATGGTCATAATGGAACGCTGCTGTTTGGGGACTGCGGTCTAAATGAGAACCCTAATGCGCAGGAGCTTTCTGAAATTGCTATTGCTTCTGCACAAAGCATGATTAGTCTGCTGGATATTACGCCAGTTGTAGCCATGTTATCGTATTCTACTTTTGGCAGTGCTAAGAGCGAGCTTACAGAAAAAGTGGTACAGGCGGCCGCTTTGGCCCGGCAAAAGGCACCTGAGCTTTTAATTGATGGAGAAATGCAGGTTGATGCTGCACTGGTCCAACGGGTTGCGGATTTAAAGGCTCCTGGCAGTAAAGCTGCAGGTCATGCTAATGTGTTGATATTCCCGGACTTAAATGCCGGAAATATCGGCTATAAGCTGACGGAAAGACTGGCAAAAGCACAAGCCTATGGCCCGATAACCCAAGGGTTGGCAAAGCCGATCAATGATTTGTCACGGGGCTGCAAAGCGGAAGACATTGTTGGTGTAGTTGCAATTACTGCAGTACAAGCACAAAGCAACAAGAGCAACAAATAAAAAATACCCCTTGTCCAAAAGAATGGACAAGGGGTATTTGTTTGTTGCTTAGTTGGCTAAGGCATTTAGCTTACGAGCCAAGCGGGACTTTTTACGGGCCGCGGCATTTTTATGGATAACGCCTTTGGCGACTGCTTTGTCAATAACACTGCTGGCTTTGGTCAGGAGGGCGTTAGCATCGTCTGCTTTGCCGGCCCCAACGGCTTCCACCGTTTTACGAGTAACAGTTTTGATGGTGGATTTTACGGCAAAGTTGCTTGCCCGGCGCTCAGCATCAGTTTTTACACTGCGTTCACTGGATTTAATGTTCGGCAATTGTTTCACCTCCCTTGTGACCATTATACCTAAAATATTTTAGCATGAGCCTATAAAAAATGCAAGCAACAATTACCACTTATTTATATAGTTACTTATTTATGTTTCATTATAGTATAGGAAAGGGTCCTTTGGGTAACGATAGCCTAACAGAAATATTGTAATTATAGGAGGAAATTCATGGATAATGAAGTATTTACGCCCCGGACTGACCTTGCCCTGGAAGCAAGAGAAATGCTCAGCCGGAGGGTTCGCGAAGATGTTCCCGGTGTAGTTGTGGAAACTGCCGAGAATGACGATGTTTTGATTACCCGGGTAAATATCACTACTCCTGAAGCCGAAAGGATGATGGGGAAAAAACAAGGACGTTATGTGACAGTCGAAGCGCAGGGGCTGCGCTATAAAAACACACCCCTTGAAGACCAAATTATGAAGCATCTTGCACAGGAACTGGTAAATATGGTAGAGCTGCCGCGTAATGCTACTGTTCTAATTGTTGGTCTGGGCAATTGGAATGTAACTCCTGATGCATTGGGACCCCGTTCCGTAGATAAAGTTGTTGTTACCAGGCATCTTCAGGAACTGTTGTCGCCAGAACTAAAAAATGGTGTTCGCTCTGTTTGTGCAATCGCGCCTGGTGTACTTGGAATTACCGGTATGGAAACAGCGGAAATTATACACGGTATCGTAGATAAAGTAAAACCCAATGTGGTCATTGCAATTGATGCTCTGGCGGCGGCGTCCAGTCACCGTGTATTGACAACCGTTCAATTAGCAAATACAGGCATACATCCGGGCTCCGGAGTGGGCAACAAGCGTTTTGGACTTAGTAAGGAAACACTCGGAGTACCTGTGATTGCAATTGGTGTTCCCACCGTTGTCCATGCATCAACAATCGCCATGGACACAATTGATACTATGCAGGAGCATGCCGCTTTTGCCCGCTACTTTAAAAGCATGGCCGATTTGTCTGATCAAGATCGGAGCATGATTGTGCGGCAAGTGCTTCCCGATGCGCTGGGGGATCTAATGGTTACGCCTAAGGAAATAGACCGGTTAATTCAGGATATTGCCAACATTATTGCCGGTGGTATTAATCAGGCCCTGCATCCGCATATTGATTATGAAAATATTCATCTATACTTACATTAATCCGTTTTTCTTGCGGTAATATCCTTTTGCCCCAAAGCATATACATTGTATGTAAACAATAGGGCAGGGGGCAAAAACTTGAGAAGACGGCGAAAATATTACCACAAATCAAAAATGATTGCCTTAACAGTTATGGTTATGGCAATTATGATAGTCATATCAGGCATGTATGGAATCAGGAGTGCAGGAGCGCTATCCAGTGAGCCCGGTAATGCAGCTGCCGGCAATCAGAAGTGGGAACAGCTATGGCCTAACTGGAGGGACGTGCTTTTTTCCGGAATACCGGGATTAGCGGGTTCTTCCAGCCCGGCACCTGTTGTCATTAAGTCAGAGATAACGGCCCAGAGCGTGCTCAGGGGCGTAGTTATGTTTCTTGCGAATATCGATATTAAAGATACCCGGTCACTGTTCCGGGTTGAAATCCCCTTATTAGCAGCTATTAAGCCTGAGTCCACTGTAAGTGCGATGACCGTTCCTAATTTTCCTAAATTTGATTTTAAAAGCACGTTAACGAATGGTAAACCGGTTGTGGGAATCTATCATACGCACACGGCCGAGTCCTTTATACCTAATTCTGGCGTAACTCACCGCCCTGGCGGACAGCGCGGCGAAATAGTCGAGGTTGGCGATGCTCTGGCAAAGCGCTTGGAGGAACGTGGCTATAAAGCGATCGTAAGTAAGAATATTCATGATTACCCCAGTTTTATGAAAGCTTATGGTCCATCAGAAATTACTGCTAAGGAAATGCTGTCAGAAAACCCTTCTATCCAAATGATTTTTGATATCCATCGGGATGCTGATAAAAGAGAGAATTCGATTGCTACAGTTGCAGGTGTGACGGTAGCCCGGATGTCTATTGTGGTAGCAAAAGGACAACCAGATCTTATGCAGCCCCACTGGCAGCAAAACCATGCCTTTGCAAAGCTGATTGACGCAAAGCTTAATCAATATTTCCCCGGTGTATCAAAAGGAATCCAATTAGTTGACTGGCGTTTTAATCAGCATTTACATCCCCGCGCCTTGCTGCTGGAGGTGGGTTGCCAGGAAAACTCAAAAGAAGAAGCAATGCGCACGATGGAACTTCTTGGCGATATTCTCGCGGAGATTATGGCTGAAAACAAGACAGAGTAAAAAATATGTTATGCAGCTTTAGAGGTGATACTTATTCTTATTCGCATGCCTTCTGAAGAAGTCATTGTTTTAACCAGAGGCTTTATTGCAATGCTCATATTCATCGTTCTAGGGGTTGCGGCTGCTGAACATCAGCTAAATGATATGACCATGCAAAGCCCGTATGTGCGCTCCTTTAATGTAAGAAGAGACAGTGGCGGTTACTCTGCACACGTTTTGGGGAATGGAATAAATATTAATGGTCAGTTTCCGGTTGGATCGGTGTACAATACGGCCAAAGCAATTACTTTCCAGTCTGGCGGCAATCGCATAACAATACCAACGGTCTTATATTTTAATATAGAGCGTCCTATTTATTGGCTGAACTTATGGTATGGTCAATTCATGGAGGAGGCTTACCGGACAAAAGAAAATCTTACGGGATACATGCGAGACCTGAAACCGTTTCTGGACAAGGAGCTTCGCTGGCTTAAAGAGCAATTTAGGTAAATACTTGCAGGTGATAGGGGGAAATGCTATAATAAATCACTGAAATTTGCTATTGTAGTCTGAGAGGAGCCCCGCTATGAATACATCCCATATTCGAAACTTCTCCATTATTGCTCATATTGACCATGGTAAATCCACACTAGCTGACCGGCTGTTGGAGTTTACCGGAGCTCTCTCTGCCCGTGAGATGGAAAACCAGGTATTGGACCAGATGGATCTGGAACGTGAGCGTGGTATCACAATTAAGGCACAGTCGGTCCGCTTGTCTTATACTGCTAAGAATGGCGAGACATATATGCTAAATTTAATTGATACACCAGGACACGTAGATTTTACATACGAAGTTTCCCGCAGCCTGGCAGCCTGTGAAGGTGCGCTATTGATCGTTGATGCAGCGCAAGGAATTGAAGCGCAGACCCTGGCTAATGTGTATTTGGCATTGGAACATGATTTGGAAATTATTCCTATTATTAATAAAATTGATTTGCCTAGTGCAGAGCCCGAACGGGTAAAGCAGGAGATCGAAGATGTAATCGGGCTGGATACAACTGATGCTGTCTTGATTAGTGCTAAAACCGGTTTCGGCATTGAAGAGGTATTGGAAGCAATTGTTGCGAAAGTACCGCCACCGAAGAGTGATAGAAATAAGCCGCTCAAAGCACTTATCTTTGATTCCCATTTTGACTCCTATAAAGGAGTAATTGCCTATGTCCGGATAATGGATGGCCATATACGTCCAGGCATGAAAGTGCTGATGATGGCAACAGAGAAAAAGTTCGAAATAACGGAAGTAGGCGTGTTCCGCCCTACCATGACCAATGTTGCCGAGCTTGGGCCAGGAGAAGTGGGCTTTATTGCAGCTAGTATTAAGAATGTAAAAGATACCCGCGTTGGTGATACCGTTACTGAGCTCGACAATCCTGCCACTGAACCTCTGCCCGGATACCGCAAGGTTACTCCGATGGTGTATTGCGGTCTTTACCCGGTAGACAGTGCAGATTACGACTCGCTGCGTGACGCGTTGGATAAGCTTAAATTAAATGATGCTTCTTTAGCGTATGAACCAGAAACGTCAATTGCCCTTGGTTTTGGTTTCCGCTGCGGTTTCTTAGGATTGCTTCATATGGATGTTATCCAGGAGCGGCTCGAACGGGAATACAATTTAACATTGATCACCACAGCCCCCAGTGTTATTTTCAAAGTGTTTAAGACTGACGGCGAGCTGCTGGAAATTGATAATCCCTCCAAATTGCCTGTTGTTCAGGAAATCGATCATATTGAAGAGCCCTATGTAAAGGCTACTATTATTGTCCCCAATGATCTTGTCGGTGCAGTCATGGAACTTTCACAAGAAAAACGGGGCGAATATAAAGATATGAAGTACCTGGATGTCAGCCGGGTTACCATTACGTATCATTTACCATTAAGTGAAATCATTTATGATTATTTTGACCGCCTGAAATCTTCTACCCGGGGCTATGCCTCGCTGGATTATGAATTGATTGGCTATCAGCAATCAGATCTGGTCAAACTGGATATTCTCCTTAATGGCGAGGCAGTTGATGCGTTAAGCGTCATTGTGCATCGTGATAAGGCAACATTTAGGGGACGGGGTCTTGCCGAGAAGCTGAAAGAAATTATTCCACGCCAAATGTTTGAGATACCTATTCAAGCAGCTATAGGCAATAAAGTCATTGCGCGGGAAACGGTAAGAGCCATGCGGAAAGATGTACTGGCGAAATGCTACGGCGGTGATATTTCCCGTAAACGCAAGCTGCTGGAAAAGCAAAAAGAAGGTAAGAAGCGCATGAAACAAGTGGGAAATGTTGAGGTTCCTCAGGAAGCGTTCATGGCGATCTTGAAGATGGATTAGACATATGAATTTAGGATTATATATCCACATCCCTTTTTGCAAGCAAAAATGTTTATATTGTGATTTCCCTTCCTACTCTCATCTGGAGAGCTTATACGAAAGCTATATTGACGCCTTGTGCCGGGAAATCACCGGACAAGGTGTTCTTTTTTCATCTTATCAGGTTGATACGATATACATAGGAGGCGGAACACCCTCAGTTCTGCCTGCCGCCTTGTTGCTGAAAGTGATTGGGGCGCTAAACAAAAGTTTTACTATTACCTCGGATGCGGAAATCTCTATGGAAGCAAATCCTGGCACGGTGAATCATGATATGCTGACAGCACTGCGGTCTCATGGTGTGAACCGCATTAGCTTTGGCGTGCAGTCATTTTCTGATACGCTGCTGCAGGAAGTCGGTCGTATTCATACAGGCGATGATGGAATTCATGCCGTCCGGACCGCACAGCAGGCCGGGTTTTCCAATGTAAATATTGACCTGATGTATGGATTGCCCGTGCAGACACTAAAAGATTTCCAAAAAAGTCTCCGGCTGGCATATGAACTGGCTATTCCTCATATTTCAGTATATGGGTTAAAAGTGGAAGAAGAAACTCCCTTTGCGAATCGTCTCGCTTCAGGTAAATTAATACTGCCTTCCGAAGAAGAGGAAGAGGCGATGTATGACGAGACAGTCGAATATTTAACACTAAGTGGCTACCAACGGTATGAAATATCAAATTATGCGCTGCCGGGGTTTTCCTGCCGGCATAACTTAAAATATTGGAACTACTCTTCTTATCTCGGAATAGGCGCGGCTGCTCATTCCTTTATTAATGGCGAGCGGCTGGCGAATACGCGCGATGTCCGTACCTACCTTAAGCGTGTAAACAGCGGCCAATCACCTGTTGAGGTTAAAGAAATTCCGGATGAACCTGTTCAAATGGCCGAATTTTGTTTTTTGGGACTTCGCACGGCAGCGGGAATATCCAATGATACCTTTTATCGGTTCTTCGGAAAAAGTCTTCAACAGATGTTTGGAAAACCCTTAGCATCTTTAGAAGCTAAAGGATTGATTTGTATGGAAAACCAATCAGTAAAGCTAACTCCCCTTGGGATGAAATACGGTAACTCGGTTTTTCAGGCTTTTTTACCTTAACTGTCGATAAAACAGGATGACATCTTGACATGAGCGGCAAGGAGTGATATGTTTTAATTAGGTGTTAGCACTCCCTGCGATAGAGTGCTAACAATAGGAGGTGAATGCTTTTGGACGAGAGAAAACGTAAGATTCTGCAGGCTATTATTGACGACTATATTTCTACAGCGGAACCGATTGGCTCAAGAACGATTGCCCGTAAATATGACTTGGGCATCAGTCCGGCAACTATTCGTAATGAAATGTCTGATTTGGAAGTGCTGGGGTACCTGGAACAGCCTCATACGTCGGCAGGGCGAATTCCTTCGGCCAAAGGCTATCGGTTCTATGTGGACTGCTTATTAGCGCCGCCTACAATCAGTGATCAGGAAATTCTTCTGATTGATCGTTGGTATGAGGCTAAGGCCCGGCGGATCGAAGGCGTCTTTCAGGAAACTGCTAAAATTTTATCTCGTATGACCCGCAATGTATCGCTTGTTCTGGCGCCGCAAATGTCGCAGTGTGTGTTCAAATACATGCAGTTTCTGCCATTGGATGAGCGCAGAGCCATCATTATAATAGTGACAGATACGGGGTTTATTGATAATAAGGTAATTGATATTCCGGAAGGAACATCGTTAAGTGATTTGCAGAGCATAGCTGAGCTTATCAATAACCGGTTAGCCGGATTACCGCTGGACCGTATTAAATTATCACTCCTCAGACAAATAAAACAAGATGTCGTGGCCGATTCTCTTATTTATAAAGCGGCTCTTGAAGTATTGGGAAGCGCTGTATCGGTCGACAGAAAGGACCGGGTATATACCGGCGGCACTACTCAATTATTGGAACAGCCGGAATTTCGTGATGTTGATAAAGTAAAAGGCCTGCTTTCCATGCTGGAAGAAGAACAACTGCTTAGTGATATTCTTCACATGCAGGACACAGACCACTTACTTGTCACTATTGGTCAGGAAAACAAGTTCTCCGGTATTCAGGATTGCAGTGTCATTCAGGCGACCTATCGTGTTGATGGTCAGGTAGTTGGTACGGTAGCGGTCTTGGGACCAACCCGCATGGAGTATGGTAAGATCATTGGCGTGCTCGGTTTTATGCAGCGCCATTTGGGAGATGTATTAAAAAAATACGGTGTCTGAAACAGTTTGTGAAAACGGGCAGACGGAATAGTCTGCCCGCAAGAAGCATTACATATATAGGTATGGGAGGATTCCGACATGAATCTCAAGCAGGCAGCCGGCAGCGGTGCGGAAGTTGATGAACGTTTAGCTGCGTTAGTCACCAACGCAAATGCTGTAAGAGCAATCACGGCGGCTGTAGAAGGAACAATTGGTCCTAAAGGACTGGACACGATGCTGGTAGACCGCTTTGGTGAAGTCATCATCACAAATGATGGTGTGACTATTCTTGATAAGATGGATGTCAATCATCCTGCGGCAAAAATGCTGATTAATACGGCAAAAGCACAGCAAGCCGAGGTAGGCGATGGGACAACAACTGCGACTATTATGGCTGGTGGTCTTGTAGCGGAAGGTGTTAATCAGGTTTTGCGGGGTGTTCCGGTGGCCAGGGTTATCGAAGGTGTGAAATTTGGAATTGCACAGGCGCTTGAGCAAGTGGCAGTTAATTGCCGTCGTGTGTCAGATATACAGGATCCAATTTTACGCAATATCGCAATGATAGCCGGTCGGGAGCATCAGGATATCGCCGATTTGGTAGTAGAAGCTGCCCGGCTGATTGGTGTAGAAAAATTAACAGAGAATAATTTTAAGCTGGCAGAAATTATAACGGCTCAAGAAGGAGCCGCTAATGAAGTGTTTTTAGGCGTTATTGTTGATAAAGAGCGCATGAACAAGGAAATGCCGGCAGTGGTGGAAAACGCTAAAGTGCTTTTAATTGATGATGCCTTGGAGCCGGAAGAAATTGGAGATGAGGCATTAAGTACAGAAGCCGGATTTAAGCGTTACATAGAATTACAAAATGAATTTAAAGAAAATAGTAAGAAAATTGTTGAGCTTGGTGTTAATGTCGTTTTAGTCGACAGAGGTGTTCACACTGATGCTGAGGAAATTTTGGCTGATGCCGGTATAATGGTTATTCAGCGGGTGGCCGCTAAGGACCTCAGAAGGGCGGCTGAACATACAGGTGCACGGATGCTCAAGCGTACAGGGCTTAAAAAAGAAACGGCAGACCTGGAAAAATATCTGGGCATCGCCCATCGGGTTTATGAAGATGAGAAGCTGGAGCATGTTCGCATTCTAGGTGGTAAGGGTAAACCGATGGCTACTATTTTAGTCGGTGCCGCAACAGAAGAAGTCGTTGGCGAACGGATGCGTATTGCTAAAGATGCAGCATCCAGTGTGCAGGCTGCAGTCAAAGGCGGCTATGTACCGGGCGGTGGATCTATTGAAATTGCGCTAGCCCGAAAAGTAGAAAAATCCCGGGAACATCTTAAGGGTATGGCAGCATATGGTGTAGATTGTGTAGTGAATGCTTTGAAGCGGCCATTATCGCAGATTGTAGAAAATGCCGGATTTAATCCTCTGGAAAAAGTTGAAGATGTAGTTGCTGCTCAGATGGCGGGACAGATGGATTATCTTGGTATTGATTGCGATACAGGCTTAGTAACCGACATGCTTGCGGTAGGAGTTGTCGATCCGGTGCCTGTCAAACTTCATGCGATAAAGGCGGCAGGCGAAGTTGCTGTGGCAATTTTACGGATTGATACCATAATTAAGAAAAAAGAGGATGCCGCCAACAGCACGCAAGGAAGTGCTGCATCAGCTGGTATGCCTGATTTTTAAAATTTGAGGTGAAGTGAATGGCAGAGAACGTAGAAAAAGAAGAAGTAGTTCTGGAAACGCCGGACATTGATACGGCGGCCGAAGAAGTTTGCTTTCAGTCTTCCGATGTGGAGAGGATGCTGGCTGCGATAGCCGAAAAAAATCGCCTTCATGAAGAAATGGCGGAACGTTTAAAACGTTTGCAAGCTGATTTTGATAATTTCCGCCGCCGCACGCGTCAGGAAAAAGAAGAGCTTTCCGGTATTGTTACAGAGGAAGTTCTGTTAAAACTCCTGCCGGTTATTGATAATTTTGAACGTGCTTTATCTACAGCAGGTAAGGCGGATGTTGAATCTTTGCGTTCCGGTGTTGAAATGATTTATCGTCAGTTATTCCAGAGTCTTGAATTGCTCGGTCTCGCACCTGTTCAGGCAGTTGGGGAAAGCTTTAATCCTCAGCAGCATGAAGCTGTTATGCGGGTGGAGGATGAAGCAAAAGCGGATGGAACGATTGTCGAGGAATTTCAAAAGGGCTATATGGTCCGTAATAAAGTAATTCGCCCCAGCATGGTTAAGGTTGTAAGCAATATTTAATTCGTAAATTTAAGGAGGAATATAATAATGGCAAAAGTAATTGGTATAGACCTTGGTACTACTAACTCGGTTGTCGCAGTAATGGAAGGTGGCGAACCTGTCGTTATTCCTAACGCAGAAGGCGCACGTCTGACACCGTCTGTTGTTGGTTTTTCTAAAACAGGTGAACGTCTTGTCGGTCAATTAGCAAAACGTCAGGCAGTATCAAATCCGGACCGTACCATTCATTCTATTAAACGGCATATGGGTACCGGCTATACGGTTAAAATTGATGATAAAAACTACACTCCACAGGAAATATCTGCGATGATTCTGCAAAAGCTGAAACAAGAAGCAGAAGCTTATTTAGGTGAAAAAGTATCTCAGGCGGTCATCACTGTTCCTGCCTATTTTACTGACAGCCAGCGTCAAGCTACGAAAGATGCCGGAGCGATTGCCGGACTTGAAGTACTGCGTATTATTAACGAGCCTACAGCGGCTGCTTTGGCGTATGGCCTTGATAAAGGCGAAGACCATACAATCCTGGTATTTGACTTAGGCGGCGGTACTTTTGACGTCTCGATCCTTGAACTGGGTGATGGCGTTTTTGAAGTTAAAGCAACCCACGGCAATAACCGTCTTGGCGGCGATGACTTCGATGAGCGTGTCATGAATTGGATGATTGCTGAATTCAAGCGCGAGAATGGTATTGATCTTTCTCAAGATCGTATGGCAGTACAACGCTTAAAAGAAGCAGCTGAAAAAGCCAAAATTGAATTGTCAGGCGTACTGACTACCAATATTAACCTGCCATTTATTACCGCCGATGCAAGCGGTCCTAAGCATATGGATGTGAACCTGACTCGGGCGAAATTTGAAGAGCTGACTGCCGATTTAGTAGAAGCTACTATGGCACCTACCCGTCAGGCATTGAATGATTCCGGCTTAAGTTCCAAGGAAATTGATAAAGTCATTTTAGTAGGCGGCTCGACGCGTATTCCTGCCGTTCAAGAGGCTATAAAAAAATTCTTGGGTAAAGAGCTTCATCGTGGCGTAAATCCTGATGAATCAGTTGCCGTTGGTGCAGCAATTCAAGCGGGTGTACTTGTTGGTGAAGTTAAAGATGTACTGCTGCTTGATGTTACTCCATTGTCGCTTGGTATAGAAACACTTGGTGGAGTATTCACAAAGATCATTGAAAGAAACACTACAATCCCTACTTCCAAGAGTCAGACGTTCTCGACTGCGGCCGATAACCAGCCTTCCGTTGATATTCATGTACTGCAAGGCGAACGGGAAATGGCTTCATATAATAAAACGCTGGGAAGGTTTGAGCTTTCTGGAATTCCTCCAGCACCCCGTGGTGTACCTCGCATTGAAGTAACCTTTGATATTGATGCCAATGGTATCGTTCATGTTTCAGCTAAAGATCTGGGAACTGGTAAGGAACAAAAAATAACCATCACTTCTTCCGGCGGATTAAACAAGGATGAAGTTGAGAGAATGGTAAAAGAAGCCGAAGCTCACGCTTCAGAAGATAAACAACGCAAAGAAGAAATTGAAACGCGCAATAGTGCTGACTCTCTTGTCTACCAGGCCGAGAAGACAATTAAGGATATGGGCGATAAGGCGGATAAAGCATTAGTTGAGAAAGTGCAGCTTGCTATTGATCAACTGAAAGAAACTCTTAAAGGTACCGACATTGAAAAAATTAAAGCCGATACCGAAGAATTAACTAAACCGCTTTACGAATTAACCTCTGCTGTGTATAATCAACAAGGTGCTCAGGGTGAGCCTGGTGCAGCTGGTTTTGATGCTGCTGGTGCTTCACAGGGAGCAGGAAAAGATGAAAATGTTGTTGATGCCGATTATAAAGTTGTCGATGATGAAAAGAAGAAATAAGCAACTTTAAATATCAGTTTGGGATGGTGTAACAGTGAGTAAAAAAGATTACTATGAAGTGCTAGGCGTAGCCAAAACGGCGTCAGAAGATGAAATTAAGAAGGCGTTCCGTAAATTGGCTCGCAAGTACCATCCTGACGTCAACCGCGATAATTCCAGTGAGGCCGAGGAAAAATTTAAAGAAGCTAACGAAGCCTATGAAGTGCTGTCTAATACTGAGCGCCGCGCCCAATATGACCAGTTTGGTCATGCCGCCTTTGAAGGCGGCGGCGCTCAGGGGGGCGGCGGTTTTGGCGGCGCTGGTGGATTCAGCGATATTTTTGATATGTTTTTTGGTCAATCCGGTTTCGGCGGTGGCCGTCAGTCAGGACCCGAGCGTGGTGCTGACTTGCGCTATGATCTGGAAATCACTTTTGAGCAGGCAGCTTTTGGTATGGAGACGGAAATTCAGGTTCCCCGTACGGAAGACTGCGGTGTTTGTCAGGGATCTGGTGCTGCTGCGGGAACTCACGCTGAAACTTGTTCGCAATGTCGTGGTACCGGTCAGCAGCAAGTGGTACAAAATACTCCCTTTGGACGAATGGTTAATGTTCGCCCCTGTGATCGCTGCCGTGGTGAAGGCAAAATTGTAAAAACGCCTTGCAAAGAATGTCATGGCAAAGGAAAAGTACGGGCAAGACGGAAAATAAAAATAAAAATCCCTGGCGGTGTAGATAACGGCTCCCGTTTGCGTGTTGCTCATGAGGGAGAAGCTGGCAATCGAGGCGGTCAGCCAGGTGACTTATATGTTTATATTTTTGTTAAATCGCATAAACTGTTCACTAGAGAAGGCGATGACGTAATATGTGAAGTGCCGATTACGATCGTGCAAGCAGCCCTGGGTGACGAAATTGAGGTTCCGACACTTGATGGCAAAGTCCAGCTTCGCATTCCGGAAGGTACCCAAACGGCTACTGTTTTCCGTCTGAAAGAAAAAGGTGTTCCTCACTTGCGCGGATCGGGACGTGGCGATCAGCATGTAAAAGTGAAAGTCATTACTCCGAAGAAATTAACGGATAAGCAAAAAGAATTACTGCTGGAATTCGCCAAAGACGGCGGTGAAGATACTAATCCAGAGCAAAAAAGCTTTTTTAAAAAAGTAAAGGACGCCTTTGGAGTATAACTTTTTGAATAAAAGGGGCGATCTAGAATGAAATGGGCGGAAATTAGTATCCAGACAACACATGAGGCCACCGAAGCGGTGGCTAATATTTTTCATGATTTAGGTGCCAGCGGAGTAATTATTGAAGATCCCGTATTGATAAATGCGTACCGCAGTTCGGGAACCTGGGACTATTGTGATTTGCCGGAACCAGCCGATATAGAAGTCGTGACAGTTAAGGCTTATCTCCCTGTCGATGATCAGCTGGATGATAAACTGGGCCTGTTTGAGCAAAAGGTCAATGACTTGGAGCAGCATAATTTAAATAAAGGCTGTGGACTCATTAACTGGGTTGAAGTACAGGACGAAGACTGGGCCAGTGCATGGAAAGAGTATTTTCATCCTGTGAAGGTAAGCGAGCATATCGTTATAAAACCATCATGGGAAGACTACTTTCCAGCTGTAGATGATATTGTCATTGAGCTTGATCCTGGAATGGCCTTTGGCACAGGAACTCATCACACTACAGTGCTGTGTATCCGACTGCTCGATGAATTAGTCAAAACAGGTGATACCGTATTTGATGTGGGCACCGGCTCAGGGATTTTAGCAGTAGCGGCTGCGAAACTTGGTGCTGCTTCTGTACACGCTATTGATCTAGATCCGGTTGCTGTACGAGTTGCGCAGGAGAACGTCTCCATGAATCATGTGCAGCATACTGTTGTTACAGCACAGGGAGATCTATTGACAGGTGTTTCCGGTCAGGCAGACATTATTGTTGCCAATATCATTGCTGATATCATTATTCAAATTCTGAACGATCTGCCTGCACGTCTTAAAGATGATGGGGCTTTTATTGCCAGCGGAATTATCATTGAGCGATTAAGTGATGTTACTGCTGCGATGCTTGACCATAAATTTATTATCGAAAAAGTTGTGGAAGAAGGCGGTTGGGCCGCAATTGTTGCCCGCAAGGGTGAGTTATAGTGCGCCGCTTCTTTCTGTCTGAGCCTATATCCACTGACATGATTGTTTCTGGTGGCGAAGCTCATCATATGCTGCGTGTGCTGCGCTTAGCAGCCGGTGACAAAGTGGTTGTTGTTGATCCGGTGGGACAAGCTGCTGTTGCCAGAATAGCAAAAACAACAGATACAGACGTAAGTTTAATCCTGGAACAACAGCTGGAGGAAGATCGGGAGGCACCGATAACGATTCGGCTGGCTCAAGGTTTGCCCAAAAGTGATAAAATGGACTATATTGTACAAAAAGCAGTTGAACTGGGAGTAAGTGAGATTATCCCGGTGGCAGCAGATGAGAGTGTTGTACGATATGATGCGGCCAAGCAGCAGAGCCGCCGTGAGCGCTGGCAAAAAATTGCTGCAGAGGCGGCAAAACAATGCCGGCGAACCAGAGTGCCGACGGTTGCACCTGTGCAAGATCTGGCTAAACTTCTTTTGACTGCAAACCCTAGTACACAGATTATAGTTTTGTTTGAGGGTCAAGTGCCATTGGGACTAAAACAAGCATTGACAGACAAACCGGGAAACGATTATTTATTGATTGTTGGCCCGGAAGGTGGATTAAGTAGTCGCGAGGTCAAATTATCTGAAGAGCGGGGAGCTGCTATTGTTACAATGGGGCCTCGCATATTGCGTACAGAAACAGCCGCTTTAGCGGCTATTGCCGCTGTTATGTACGAACACGGTGATTTAGGAGGCTAAAGTGTGCCGCAAGTTGCTTTTACAACATTAGGATGCAAAGTAAATCAGTTTGAAACCGAAGTCATAGAAGGACTGTTTAAGCAGCGAGGCTATGCTGTAGTCCCCTTTTCCGGAAAAGCGGATGTTTATGTCATCAATACGTGCTCCGTTACTCATCTGGGAGAAAAAAAATCACGCCAGTTAATTCGCCGGGCGACGCGGACCAATCCTGAGGCTGCGATAGTCGTGACAGGTTGTTATGCCCAGACAGCGCCAGAGAAAGTGGAAGCGATTCCTGGTGTTAATGTCATTGTTGGTACACAGGATCGTCAGCAAATTGTAGATTTAGTTGAAGAGGCTGTTGCGAATCAGCTTCAAGTAAAAGCAGTCGCTAATATTATGGCTGCCGATCATTTTGAAGATATACCTCTGTTCCATATACCTGGAAGGACGCGTGCTTTTCTGAAAATACAAGAAGGCTGCACTAATTTTTGTACATATTGTATTATTCCTTTTGCCCGGGGACCTTTACGTTCACGACCATTAAGCAGCGTAGTCAGTGAAGCTGAGAAAATGGTTGCTGCCGGTTTTCGGGAAATTGTATTGACGGGTATTCATTTAGGTGCGTATGGACGTGATCATGAAAATAATCTTGAATTGACAGATGCAATTCAAGCAATATTGGATGTAAAGGGACTTATGCGGCTGCGTTTGGGCTCCCTGGAATCTATTGAAATATCCGAGCAGCTCATTAACTTGATGCGCAAGGACAAGCGATTGTGCCCACATTTACACTTACCGCTGCAGTCTGGGCATGATCACATATTATCGAAAATGAACCGGCATTATACTACCGCTGAATTTGAGCAGCTTATTGAAAGTATCCGATCTCAAGTTGATGATATTGCCATATCAACAGATATTATTGTTGGCTTTCCTGGTGAAACCCAGGAGATGTTTGAGGAAGCACTTGCCTTTGTTGAACGTATGCACTTTGCCCGTATCCATGTTTTTCCGTATTCTAAACGGGAAGGAACGCCCGCTGCCAGCTTTCCAGGACAAATTGATGAGCAGGATAAGAAAAATCGTGCTCATCAACTGCAAGTTGTTGCTGATAAGGCAGCGAAAGATTTTAACAATCGTTTTATCGGAAAGATAGTAGACGTTCTCTTTGAAGGCGAAGAGGATGGGGTTATTGATGGTTTGGCAGGCAATTATATTCGTGTCTATGCACCGGGGGATCGCAGTATGCAGGGGCAGGTATGCCGTGTTTGCGTAGAAAAAGTGTATAAAGACGGAGTTTGGGGACACATTACCAATTAAATTTGGAGTAATGCTCTTTAAGCAGCAGGATTATTACAGTCTAAGACGAATAATTTTGGATATAGCTGGGATATGAGTCAATGATGAACCTAGGGGAGGTGCTGTATGCAGCAGGATTGTATTTTTTGTAAAATAGCAGCTAAAGAAATTCCTGTACAACCGATATATGAAGATGAGTATGTGCTTGCTTTTCCTGATATTAATCCGGCCGCTCCTGTTCATGTGCTTGTTATTCCCAAAAAACATATTGCCAATCTATTAGAAGTTGATAAGCCGGATCAAAGCTTAATGGGACATATGATGGCTGCCATCAGACAGATTGCAGAACAAATTGGTCTGGCAGATGAAGGCTTTCGCGTTGTAATCAATACAAAAGAGAATGGCGGACAAACTGTACATCATCTGCATTGTCATATCCTTGGTGGCCGGAGTATGACTTGGCCTCCAGGTTAATGTTGACAATGTTTGTCATATTAGGTATAATACTTAGGTGTATGTAGAAGTAACTGCACTTCCCTGAAGGTCAGTGTGGAGGGAGGGAGATCAGATGTCAGAAATCAAGGTAGGTAAAAACGAAACACTTGATAGCGCACTCCGTAGGTTTAAACGCTCTTGCCAAAAGGCTGGTGTTCTTTCTGAAGTGAGAAAACGTGAACACTACGAAAAACCTAGCGTTAAACGCAAGAAAAAGTCCGAAGCGGCTCGCAAGCGCAAATTTAAAGCTTAAGCAGTTCTCCTACTTGGACTACACTGATGGCTTTTCGCAAGTCTCGGAGGTATCGTTGATGTCTACCAAGGAACGTTTGACTGATGACATGAAACAGGCCATGAAAGATAAAGAAGCTGGTAAACTTCGGCTTTCTGTGATTCGCATGGTCCGAGCAAGTATTAAAAATGTTGAGATTGACCGTAAAAGAGAGTTGGCCGAAGATGAAGTTCTTGATGTTTTGGCAAAAGAACTGAAGTTACGCCGGGATGCTATGGTAGAATTCGAGAAGGCAAACCGTCTTGATCTAGTGGAAAATCTAGAAAAAGAGGTTGCTGTTCTGATGGATTATCTGCCGCAGCAATTAACAGAAGAAGAAGTTCGAGCTTTTGTTACCGACGCAGTTCAACAAACACAGGCTTCAAATGCTAAGGATATGGGCAAGGTGATGGCTGCCCTGATGCCAAAAGTAAAAGGACGTGCTGACGGTAAGCTGGTCAATACTATCGTTCGAGAAATGCTCAATAATTAACGCGTACCGGTATCCGATGAGGATACCGGTTTTAATTTTCCCTGATAAAAAAATAAGCCAGGTATACACCTGGCTTATTTTCGTTCTCGTTCATGAAGCATGGCTGCGAGAGTAGTTATAGTAATTACTGAAAGTAAAAAATAATTATTGCATAAAAAGATGGGTAGTTATGACGATATTTGCTCAAGATATTGCTATATGTGTATATGGTTTGCTGAAGATAGACAGTTGCAATGGTATGTGTTCAACATGAAATATTGTGATGTGCGTAAAGTGCTGAAAAGAAAAACAAATCACTCACATGAACTAAATATGACAATAACATACATAAAACGACAAGTCAATAGTTTTATCTGGAAACAGGAATGGACGAGTTTGGTCGCGAATATAGTAACCAAGAGCATTGGAGGTGAAATATGAAATTGTTTAGACGCATTTTTTTGCTAGTTCTTTGCTTGGCAGTGTGGATTCCATTTTCTACAACTGCAGCTGAACAGCCAGCTTCATCAGTTATTGCCGTTACGATAAAAGGTGAGATTGATGGAGGTCAATCGGCTCTTCTTCATCGTGCCTTTCAGGAAGCACAAAAAAATAATGCTCAGGCTATGCTGATAGAATTGGATACGTTTGGCGGGCTGGTCGATGCAGCAGTGCAAATGCGTGATTTAATTATTGATTCGCCGATACCGACGATTTGCTATATCAAAAATAGAGCTTGGTCTGCAGGTGCCCTGATTGCCTTAGCGCATCAGAGTATTGCTATTGCACCTGGAGGTAGTATCGGAGCGGCAGAGCCGATACCGACTACAGAGAAAACCGTAGCAGCACTGAAAGCAGAGTTTGCGGCTACAGCTAATAAGACTGGGCGGAATCCACGAGTTGCAGAAGCAATGGTGGATAAGTCACTTGGATTACCGGGGTACGCCGAACCGGGCCAGATACTGGCATTGACAGACTATCAGGCTAAAGAGGTTGGGTTTGCTGATTTTGTTGCTGTTGACAGAGCGGCAGTACTGACTCAATATGGTTTTGCAGGCGCGACGGTAATTGAGTATCAACCGCAATGGACAGACCGGTTGGCTGGATGGTTGTCAAATCCTGCAATTAAATCGGGGCTCTTATCGCTTATCTTCCTTGCCGTATTGGCGGAAATTAAGACTGCTGGTACCGGTGTAGGAGCATTAGTTGCAATCGTGGCTGCGGTATTGTTCTTTGGCAGTCAGTGGTTGACGGGGGTGGCAGGCCTTTTGGAAATTTTGCTTTTTGCAGGCGGCTGCATTCTATTAGTAGTTGAGCTTTATGTGCCGGGAGTGGGACTGTTTGGCATCGCAGGTCTAGCCAGTATTCTGGCAAGTTTCTTCCTAAGTCTGGGTGCAAATATGTCGGCATTAACGACAATGACGGTCAGCTTGCTGATTGCCATTATTGCTTTTGCAGTACTGGCAAGATATTTACCCTCCAGTAAGCTGTGGGCTAAGCTTGTTTTAAAGGATAGCGAAACTACGCAGGACGGTTATACAAGTGCAGATGACTATAATGCTTATCTGGGCTGTGAAGGGATAACCATCACTCAATTAAGGCCTGCAGGGAGAATCGAAGTAAATGATATTCAGCTGGATGTTGTATCAGAAGGCCGGTTTCTTCCCAGCGGTATCAAAGTCAGGATCGTAAGTGTCAAAGGAAATCGAATCGTTGTTCATCCCATCGAGGAGTAGATATAAGGAGGAATGTTAATGTCAATTTTGTTAATTCCTATGCTTGGTGTATTACTGTTTATTGTTGCTGCTGCTGTATTTCTTCATTTTGTACCGCTGGGCCTTTGGATTTCTGCCTTGGCGGCAGGTGTAAATGTAGGGATCTTTACTTTGGTTGGTATGCGCCTCAGACGTGTTCCCCCGGCTCAAATCGTAATGCCTTTAATTAAAGCAAACAAAGCGGGATTAGATGTTAATGTAAACCAACTGGAAGCACATTATCTTGCAGGTGGGGATGTTGACCGGGTTGTAGATGCTCTGATTGCTGCTCATCGTGCTCAAATTCCGCTGCCTTTTGAACGGTCTGCTGCTATTGATTTGGCAGGGCGTAATGTATTGGAAGCAGTTCAAATGAGCGTTAATCCCAAAGTGATTGAAACTCCCGTTGTTTCGGCAGTTGCTAAAAACGGGATTGAATTAAAAGTAAAAGCCCGGGTTACTGTTCGAGCTAACATTGATCGATTAGTAGGTGGTGCTGGTGAGCAAACAATCATTGCCCGGGTAGGGGAAGGCATTGTTACGACAGTAGGTTCATCGACTGATCACAAAGACGTATTGGAAAATCCGGATCATATTTCCCGTACCGTATTATCAAAAGGATTAGATGCAGGAACTGCCTTCGAAATATTATCCATTGATATTGCCGATGTCGATGTAGGCCGCAATATTGGGGCAGAACTAATGACAGACCAGGCAGAAGCAGAAAAACGCATTGCACAGGCCAGAGCGGAAGAGCGCAGGGCAATGGCTGTTGCAAAAGAGCAGGAAATGAAAGCCTTTACTCAGGAAATGCAGGCTAAAGTTGTTGAAGCTCAGGCAGAAGTGCCCCGGGCATTAGCTGTGGCATTAAAAGAAGGGCATATGGGCGTTATGGATTATTATAATATGAATAACGTTCTAGCCGATACACAGATGAGAGAGACGATAGCGAAAACAGGTCCCGGTAATACTTCAAGAATAGACGAGCAAAAAAAGTAGGTGACCTCTAGTGGAATTAAAGTATCTTGTATTAGTAATGATACTGCTTTATGTACTGCCAGAGCTTTTCCGCCGGAAGCCGAAGAAATATGAGTATCCGACTATTCCGGAACCTGTACCTAACAAGACGCAGCAGAATGTATTGAAGGCTGAACCTTTGCCGGCGGTAAAGAAGCAAAGTGCCAGTGCGCCAAAAATTTCTATGCCGCCGGAGGTACATATTCCTTCAGTCGCGACAGAGGCTTCCCCGTGGCAGGGCCAGCTCACGCCTGCTAACATTCAGACCGGTTATATCTTTGCTGAGATTTTGCAGCCACCGAGGGCTTATCGGCCATTTAGACAAAGAGCATTTTTGCCGCCTAATCATAAAGAGTAGTTAGAAGGCCCTGTAAATACAGGGCCTTTCTTTTTTTTGAATTACTCATAGAAAATTCTGATAAAAATACTTGTAGAGATGTGATTATTGTGATACTGTTTAATTAAACGATTGATTAATTCCGAGGTGTCTTTATGAGTGAACAAGATAAAAGAGAAAGACTAATTGTAGCTGCAACTCGACTTTTTGCACAGAAAGGGTATGCAGCAGTATCTATTCGGCTGCTTGCTCAAACTGCGAATGTAAACAGTGCGCTGGTTTCTTATTACTTTGGTGGCAAAGAGGGACTTTATAAAGAGGTATTACAAAGTCAATTTCACCAGGTTGTTGCGCGAATCGAGAATATTGATAAAGCTTTGCCGCCAATTCAAAGGCTGGAATGCTTTGCATGGACAATGGCGCAAATTCATCAGGATTTTCCTTATTTGCTGCGATTTGGTCATAGTGAAATGACGAATCCAACCAAATGCTTTGCAGAAATTATTAAACCTAATATTGCCAGACTTTATCAATTTTTGCATCAAACAGTTGAAGAAGGGGTTGCGGCAGGGTACTTCAGAGCGGACGTTAATCCCGGCTATGCAGCGGTAGGGTTAGCCAGCATTCTTAATTTTTATTTTATTGCCCGTCCGGTTGCCAACAGTGTCTTGGGGAGCTTGGAGAATCAAGATGGCGAATACGTACGCCAGGCTATTGAGCTATATCTTCATGGACTGGAAAGGAGGTAGGAAAATGAATAAGAAGATGGTAATAGGCGGATTGTTATTTTTCCTTTTAGCATCAGCTACGGCTTATAAGCTATACAGCCGTGAGACAAATGCTATTACAGCTACCGGCACTATTGAGGTTACTCGTGTCGATGTTTCACCTAAAGTTGGCGGGCAGCTTGTAGAATTGCTTTTACAAGAAGGAGATGTGGTTCAACCGGGTCAAAAAGTTGCCCGTGTTTCCCGACCTGACTTGGAGGCTCAGCTGCTGCGAGATGAGGCGGCCTATAAAAGAGCGGAAATTCAATTGAATGATTTGCAAAAAGGAGCTCGCTTCCAAGAAAAAGAAGATGCACTTGCCGCCGTTTTGTCAGCGCAGGTTTTGTATAATAAGGCACAAAGCGACTATCAAAGATATGTTGAGCTTTTTGAAAAAGGGGCAATATCGACGCAATTTTTAGAGACTACTAAGGCAAATCGGGATGTTGCTTATCACTCACTGGTCGCTGCGCAATCGCGTCAAGGGATCGTCGAAGAAGGAAATCGGATTGATGTCGTTGCAGCACAACGGCTTGAGGTAGAGCGGAGTAGAGCAATCGTTATTGCCAGTCAAAGTGTGCTAAACGATACAACGGTTATTAGTCCCGGTATGGGGACCGTAGTAAGCAAAAATGTTGAGGCCGGTGAGTATGTAAATGCAGGTGTGCCGATTATTACTATTGTCAGGCTGCCTGAATGCTGGGTGAAAATATATATTGCCTCAACGCAGCTGGGGAATATTCACTTAGGTCAAGAGGTTCGTGTCATGGTCGATTCTTTTCCTAACCGCGTCTTTAATGGAGTCATTAAAGAAATAAACCAGAATGCTGAATTCACTCCGCGGCAAAGTATCACGCAGCGTGAACGTGCCAATATGGTTTTTGCGGTAAAGGTGCAATTAGATAATCAGGATGGTGTATTAAAAGCCGGTATGCCAGCTGATGTGACGATACCATGATACGGTTAGCCAATGTATGTAAGCAATTTGGCGCTGCTACTGTGGTAGATGATATATCCCTTTCCGTGAAGCCCGGAGAAATATTTGGGTTTGTAGGACCAGATGGTGCCGGAAAAACAACAACTATGCGCATGATTATTGGTATTCTGGAACCTTCTGCCGGTGAAGTCACGGTTTTTACTAAAACGAAACTCGAGGAAATTAAGCCTCATATTGGCTATGTACCACAGAAATTCAGTTTATACAGCGATCTCACGGTAATGGAAAATATTCGTTTAGTCGGTTCTTTATACGGCGCTTCAAACGAAATAATTAAACAACAGGCAAAAGAAATTTTGACATTTACTAAGCTATGGCCGTTTCAGGATCGATTAGCAGATAAGCTGTCAGGTGGAATGAAGCAGAAGTTATCGCTAGCGGCAGGCTTAATGCATAAGCCGAAGCTATTTTTCCTCGATGAGCCTACTACTGGTGTAGATCCGGTGTCGCGACGTGAGTTCTGGCAAATGCTGTACCGCCTAAATAAAGAAGGAATGACAATTGTGGTGTCCACTCCTTATATGGATGAAGCTGAATTATGTACGCGAATTGCTTTTTTTAATGCCGGGAAAATTGTTGCCTGTGATACCCCCGAGCAGCTGCGTAACGATTACCCTTATCGCATATTGGAGATTCAGACAGAAAGTAAAGATATTAGGCAGTATTTAGCTGCGTGTCCTATTCTTGATATAAACTCCTTTGGTGAAGCCTACCATGTAGTTGTAGAGAAACTGGACACGGCTAAGCAGGCAATAGAGGCTGCTTTAGGTGCAGCGAAGGTTTCCGTAGTTTCTATTCAGGAAGTCAAACCTTCGTTGGAAGATGTTTTTGTATATTTAGCAGATGAGGTGAGCTAATTGTTTATTATTGAGACAGAAAACCTCACCCGCCGTTTTGAGAGTTTCATTGCTGTTGATGATGTTACCATGCGCATTAAAAAAGGATCGATTTATGGCTTTCTGGGGCCTAATGGATCAGGGAAGTCTACAACTATTCGTATGCTGTGCGGAATATTGGCACCAACTTCAGGGAAAGGGACGGTTCTTGGTTTTGATATTGCTCACGAAGGCGAGAAAATTAAACAGCATATCGGATATATGTCCCAAAAGTTCAGTCTCTACGATGATTTGACTGTAAAAGAGAACTTGGAGTTCTATGCCGGTATGTATAATTTGGCCGGTGCAAGTAAGCAATTACGTATAAATGAGATGCTAACGATGGCTGGTTTGACAGGCCGGGAAAATGAGATGACCAGCAATTTGTCAGGGGGTTGGAAACAGCGCCTGGCCTTGGGATGTTCAATATTACATGCCCCATCTATTGTTTTTTTAGATGAGCCAACAGGAGGCGTAGATCCAAAATCACGACGATTATTTTGGGAGATTATCTATAGTCTGGCGCGAAATGGAACGACAATCTTAGTTACGACTCATTTTATGGATGAAGCTGAGCGCTGTGATGAAATCGGATTTATTTTTGAAGGCCGGTTAATTGCATCTAACACGCCAGCAGGCTTAAAACAGGCAATAACAGATACGCTTATTCGGATTGAAGATGCTCAGCCTATGGAATTGTTAGTCAAGCTTGAAAAAGAAGAAGGCGTAGTAGATGCCTATGTGCAAGGAACAGCTCTGCACATTTTAGTGAAATCAGATAAAATCAGTACTTTTGCGCAATACACGTATGAAGTGATTTCCCCTTCTTTGGAAGATGTTTTTGTTTATTTCGTTAAATCCCAGCGAAAGGAGCGAATGGCATGAGGCGCTTGCGAGCACTATTAATTAAAGAGTTCATTCAAATGCGACGGGACAGGATTACGTTTGCTATGATGATAGCACTTCCCGTCATTCAGTTAATTGTTTTCGGGTTTGCAATCAATACGGATGTGAAGCATTTGCCGACAATGGTATTCGATCAGTCGCTGCAGCAGGAAAGCCGTGATTTATTAGCTTCTTTCGAGGCAAGTGGGTATTTTGATGTGAAATATATCGGTTATAGTTATGATGATGTGACTAGAGCAATAGAAAGTGGAAAAGTTAAAGTAGGAATTGTTTTTCCGCCTGACTTTACTGAGAATGCCAAGCATGGTAGAACCGCCGCAGTTCAAATTATTGTTGATGCCTCAGATTCCATGTCGGCCTCATCGGCAATTAGTACTGCTCAAATGATAGGGTTACTCAAATCACAAGAAACCATAGCAAAAAAGCTTCAACTTAATGGAATAAAACAAATTGATGCTCCCTATGATGTGAGAATACGTCCCTGGTACAATCAGGATTTCGTTTCTGCCTACTACATGGTACCTGGCATTATTGGAGTTATTCTTACGATGACGATGGTTATGATAACATCAATGGCTATCGTACGGGAAAGAGAGCGGGGGACGCTGGAGCAGCTAATCGTTACTCCTTTAAAAGCACATGAGTTAATGCTAGGCAAAATTATTCCCTATATATTTGTGGGGTACGTGCAGATTACATTAGCACTTGCCGTGGGTATCGTAATATTTGATATTCCCGTGCGGGGCAATTTGGGTCTTCTCTATGGGTTAGCGTCTATTTTTATTATTGCTTCCTTGTCACTGGGCGTTTTCATTTCGAATTTAGCCAAGACGCAAATGCAAGCCATGCAAATGTCTTTTTTCATATTTCTCCCTAGCATTTTATTATCCGGATTCATGTTTCCCCGTGAAGCGATGCCGATGTTTTTCTATGCATTGGGAAATGTTATTCCTTTAACCTTCTTTTTAGAAATCGTTAGAGGGATTGTACTAAAGGGAATCGGTATGCAATATCTTTGGTCTCAGTTATTCGCACTTATTGCATTTAGTATTGCTGTTTTTACAGCTAGTGTCTTTAAGTTTAAAAAGACATTAGAATAAAAAATCATATTATAAAAATTAATGTGCTTAATACTATTGACATGATTAACTCAAAGTGTTATTCTATGTAAGCTCTCTTAAGAGCGCACACACTTTAATAAAAAAGATGTTGACAAAACAAAATGGTTATGTTAACATAAATAAGCTGTCACC
>NZ_DALZUO010000003.1:0-22464 GCF_032013335.1 Anaerospora sp.
ACAGGAGACACAGGAGCAACTGGAGCAACAGGGGCAACAGGAGACACAGGAGCAACTGGAGCAACAGGGGCGACAGGAGACACAGGAGCAACTGGAGCAACAGGAGCAACAGGAGCAACAGGAGACACAGGTGCAACAGGAGCAACTGGCGAAACAGGAGCGGCTGGAGCGGGGTTAGCTGGTCTTGTTGCATTCAGTCCCACAGATGCCGCTAGCTATCCAACGAATCAGGTAGTAACGTATAGTGGTGGTACCTTTATGGTTACTACGGCACCGCCGACAGGAACGCCAAATACCTCTCCGGATTATATGATGCTAGCTGCGGCAGGGGCTACTGGAGCCACCGGGCCAGAGGTGACGACGGAAGGTTTCTCAGCATTTCTTCCTACAGTTGCTTTGTCAGCAGATGCTCAATTAACCGGCTGGACGGTTACCGCTCCTTATTTTGACAGTGCCACCTTTAATGAAACAACAGGCAACTATACCGTTCCGGCAACCGGTGTCTATACTATTCAGGCGACGATTAACTATACGACTACTGCTGCTATTTCGATTAGCCTGGGTGCAGGTACTAATCCTGCCTTTGTAGTTAGAAGAACTTCACCGACAGTAACCGACTTAATCACAGGCTTGTTCCCTCTGCTAAACGTTAACGTAGCATTGGTTTTAACTCTGCGAACCATTCTCGGCAATGGAACAATTACGTTAGCCGGAGAAGTGCAATTGAACGCAGGTGATGTGATCGGTCTCTTCTATGAAGCAGACGGATTAACTGTAGCGCTTGACTTAGGCGGCGCAGGTTCGGGGATAATTTGGTCAATTAATCGAATAGCCTAAAAATAGTTTGAAGTATTCGTAAAAAGGGTACCGGCATAATGACCGGTACCCTTTTGTAATGTTAAAAAAGATGAACTTACTTTGTAGTCCTATGCTGAGAATCGTTTCTTTATTGATCAAAACGCAACGTATGTTGCATAAATTTGGCAAGAGCTGGTGTAATAAACTTGTTTTTGTGATAAGCAAGGCTGAACTGCCTGCGAAAGTTCAAATCATCAATGGTGATAATCACCAGTTCCTTTCTGGCGATTTCATTTTGCACAGACATTTTTGAAATTACCGTAATAGCTAACCCTGCAGCTACGGCATTCTTAATTGCTTCAGCACTGTTGTACACACCGCCTGTCTGCCAGCTGATTCCATGACTGGCCATGACAGAGGTAAACAGTTCGCGGGTACCGCTTCCTTCCTCTCTGACTAAGAAATCGGCGTCAGTAAGTTCAATAGCGGCAATTCTTCCTTTAGCAGCGAATGGATGGTTTGGGTCAGTTACTAATACAAGCTCATCTTTCATAAAGGGCTGGGCCACCAGCAGCTGAGAGTGAACATTACCTTCAATCAGGCCAAGATCTAATTGATCCAATAACAACATATTCTCAATAATCCTTGTATTGTTAACGGAGGGGGCAATTTTGGTATGAGAATTGTTTTGGATGAAGTCTCGGATGAGCCGATGAAAGATACAGGTACCGATAGTGACACTGGCCCCTACACGAACCATTCCTTGTTCAAAGATTTCCTGCATAGCAGCCTCTGCTTCGTTACTCAAATTCAATATATGGCGTGCATAGCTTAACAGTTTTTGACCGGCAGCCGTAATAAATAGCTTGCGTCCAAGCCGTTCAAACAGCTTAAGATTATAATGTTTTTCAAGTTCAGCAATAGCCTGGCTGACGGAGGGTTGGGCAATATGAAGTTTTTCTGCAGCGGTAGTCATATTGTTCTCGTCACAAACCACTAGGAAAATGGTCAAATGTCGTAAAGTCATAATAGTGTGAGTAACCTCAATTCATAGGTAATTACCTATCGTATAAACAATATTATAGTATTTTACTTAATAAATGTCTAATGATATGATTAGTCAAAGGGAGGCAGTCAGATGAAAGATGGCGAACGAAGCTTATTTATTCCAGGAATTGCAATAACTTTCTTAATCGCTGTTCCTGCGTGGTATCTTGGTACAAAAATCCCGCTAATTGGCGGACCAGTATTCGGTATGCTGCTGGGGATAATCACAGCAATCTGTAAGCCGCCTCCGCCCTGCTGCCGTGCAGGCATTCGATTTACAAGTAAATACTTCTTACAGTTATCTGTTATTTTGCTCGGCTTTGAAATGAATTTATTCCATGTTCTTGCAATTGGCAGCCAGTCATTGGCAATTATGTTTTTTACGATTAGTGCGGCCTTTTGTGTCGCTTGGATGATTGGCCGCGGTCTAAACTTATCGGGCAATACAGCGATCCTGATCGGTGTGGGCACAGCCATCTGCGGAGGATCGGCAATTGCAGCGACAGCTCCTGCCATTGCCGCTAAGGAAAGAGAAGTGGCGTATTCGCTGTCTACGATATTCTTATTCAACATAGCGGCCGTATTTATTTTTCCAGTGTTAGGTCATTACCTGAAGATGAGTGATTTAGGTTTTGGTTTGTGGGCCGGTACTGCGATCAATGATACTTCTTCGGTCGTGGCTGCATCTTATTCTTACAGCGAAGCTGCCGGAAATTTTGCAACAATTGTAAAGCTTACTCGTACGCTGATGATTATTCCGATCACGATTATTCTGGCAATCATAACAGCGAAAAAGACAGCTGCTGACAGTGAGTTTAATTTAGCTAAAACATTTCCGTGGTTCATAGTCGGTTTTCTAGCAGCTTCTCTGGTGAGTACGTCGGGTGTTTTTTCTGAGGAACTTTGTGCCGCACTGGCTCATGCGGGAAAGTTTTTGATCATAGCCGCAATGACGGCAGTCGGTTTAAGCATAGATCTCCGTCAGATGGCGAGTAATGGAGTTCGACCGATTCTGCTGGGCTTAATGTGCTGGGCTTCTGTTGCCGTGGTATCACTTGGAGTACAATATTATTTGGAGCTATGGTAACTAAAAAAGCTCTTCATTTGCTGACTGGCAAATAAAGAGCTTTTTGGCTTTTAATTCTTCAAGGCTTCCTGGGCTGTTGGTTTAATGCGGGGGTCCTTCATCATGCTGCGTACGACATCTTTCATTGACGGATCAGCCATAATATCAAGCATTGGCTGCTTCATTTCCGGTTCGGACATCATTTTAATCATAGCTGAGCGCATTTCAGGATTGCTCATAGCCTTTTTCATCATGTCTGGTTTGTTCTTCATCATGTTGTTCCAGGCATCTTCACCCATTTCTTGAGCTTGCTCCATAGGCTGGTCAGGTTTTTGCTGGGGAGCTGTGCCGCAGCCGCCGGCCACCAGTAGTGCCCCAATGACAATCAGGATAAAAAATACTCTCATCCGGTAGTACATGTTAATTCCTCCCTTAGATGGTTATTCCTTAGCCTGTGTACAAAAGCAGAAAACTATTCGCTCAGCAAGGCATGAGCCTTCTTGACAAAAGACAATGGCCATACTAATATATGTATATACATGAGAAAGAGGTAGAGGCTTATGAGCTCAGCAGGCATCGGCCATCGTTGTGTCGGCTTTAATATACGCAGAGCTGCGCAGGCCGTCACCCAGTATTATGATCAGCATTTGCAGTCAACCGGCCTTAGAATATCCCAGTTTTCGCTGCTGATTGCCATCTCGCAGAATGACGAAATTTCTATTAGCGAGCTTGGTGACAAAATCTGTAAGGATCAAACGACAATAACGCGAAACATTGAATTATTAAAGAAACAGGGATATATTACGATTACACGCAAGGAAAATGATGCGAGAAAGAAAGCAATTTGCATAACCGAAGAGGGAAAGAAAAAACTGGCAGAAGTAATGCCCTTATGGGAAAACGCCCAAACACATATTGAAAAAGAGCTGGGACCGGTACGTTTGGAGGATCTATTTAAAACGTTAAAAACTCTTGAACAATTAGTAAAGTAAATTTTTTTAATAAATTACATGTATATACATGTAATTTAAAAGATCATTCATTAATAAGGAGTGAAAAACCATGACAAGTAAAGCACAGTTAATTCAGGAAAGAGCATATCAATTAGGCTATGAGAAGTGTGGTATAATACCGGTCTCGGCCTTGGAAGGATATGCGGAAAAGTTTAGCGAACGGATTCAAAGAGTACCGGCATCAGAGATGTTTTATCAAAGGCAGCGCCATCTGACGCAGCCGCATGAGCACTACCCATGGGCAAAATCGGTAGTTGTATTAGTGGCAGGGTATGGAAAGTATAAAATACCGGAAGCTGTTAAAGGGCATATTGCTAAAGCCTATTTATTTGATGTACGCTGTGATGCCGGTTCGGAGGAGTTCCAAAACAGCCAGGGGATGGAACAATTTATGGAAGGGCTTGGTTTGAAGGTTGCCACTAACCGCAAATTCGGAGTTGTCGGGCTGCGCTGGGCGGCTATGCAGGCCGGTCTTGGCATCATCCGGCGCAATAATTTCTTTTATACGCAAGCCGGATCCTGGATGCATCTGGAGGCCTGGCTTACCGACGAAGAAATGGAGCTTAAGGAATCCTCTGATGTCCGTCCCTGTCCTGAGGGCTGCAATCGCTGTGTAACTGCATGCCCGACCCGCTCCTTGTCAACACCCTATACAATGCTGCCGAATACTTGCGTTTCCTTCATGACCACTTTTGGGGGACGTAATCTGCCTCAGGAGTCTTTGCGTAAAACCTTTGGCAACTGTATCTATGGTTGTGATATTTGTCAGGATGTATGTCCAATGAATAAAGGGAAATGGCAAGAGGAGGAGAATTTTCCCGGTCTTGCTGAATTATCCCCGGCGCTTACTCCGGAAAACATATTGCAGATGGAGGATGATTTTTACCGGGAGAAGGTTCAGCCTAAGTTTTTCTATTTATCGCCAGATGAGCTTTGGAAATGGAAGGTAAATGTGTTAAGCTTCATGCGCTATAATTATCAGGAGAAATACAAGACTTATATTCTTGCAGCCTGCGAAAGTGACAACGAGAAGATCCGTGAAATGGCACAAGTCATTAGCGGTGAGCTGGAAGGGTAACCTTGTGTTAGCGAATCTGCTTTCTCACTGCCGCGCTTTTTATTGGTATGATGCTCTACTTCCTGGGCGTAAAATCTATTTAAGGAAAAGCATGTAATAAGTCCGAAAACTGGACAATATAAGCTATATGTCAGGTTTGATTGTTAAATCATTAGGCTTAGTTAGGTTGGAGGAAATCATGGCAGAGAGTACAAAACCGGTTAAAACAATTGACGAGTACATTTTGCAATTCTCGCCTCATGTTCAGGCAATACTCAAAAAATTGAAAAACGTAATAAGAGTGGCTGCACCGCAGGCCCAAGAGAAGATCAGCTGGAGTATGCCGACGTTTGTGCTTGGTAAGAATCTGGTTCATTTTGCTGCCTTTAAAAATCATATTGGTTTTTATCCTGGTACGAGCGGAATTGAAGCATTTAAAATTGAATTATCGAATTATAAAGGAGCAAAAGGCTCAGTCCAGTTTCCGTTAGATAAGCCGATTCCTTATGAATTAATTGGTGCAATCGTTAAGTTCAGAGTTGCTGAGAATACAGCTAAAGGAGTGAGCAAGGATGACAGCAGGGTGGAATCTTGACAATAGCTATGCTCGATTGCCGGACAAATTTTTTACCCGTCTTAATCCAACGGTTGTACGTTCACCGAAATTAATAGTGCTGAATGAAGCGTTGGCAGCCTCTCTAGGATTCAAAGTCGGTGAACTAAAGAGCGAAGATAACGTAGCAGTGTTTGCCGGAAACCGCCTGCCAGAAGGGGCTGCGCCTCTCGCACAGGCATATGCAGCGCATCAGTTCGGACATTTTAACATGCTAGGTGACGGACGGGCTTTGCTGTTGGGTGAACAGATTACTCCTCACTGTGAGCGGGTAGATATTCAGCTCAAAGGGGCAGGCAGAACACCGTACTCCCGCGGTGGTGACGGACGGGCAGCATTGGGGCCAATGCTGCGTGAGTATATCATCAGCGAAGCGATGCACGGACTTGGTATTCCCACAACCCGCAGCTTGGCGGTAGTGGCAACCGGTGAAGCGGTTATCCGGGAAACCGGGCTGCCTGGTGCAATTCTGACCAGGGTGGCTGCCAGTCATATCCGTGTCGGTACCTTTCAATACATTGCCAACTGGGGCACTGTTGAGGATGTAAGGACGCTAGCCGATTATACGCTGCAAAGACATTTTCCGGATATCGGGAAATCCCCGGAGCGCTATTTGGAACTGCTGAAAGCGGTAGTCAGCCGCCAGGCTGCTTTGATTGCCAAATGGCAGCTGGCAGGGTTTATTCATGGTGTAATGAATACAGATAATATGGCGATTAGCGGAGAAACCATAGACTATGGGCCTTGTGCCTTTATGGATACGTATGATCCGTCAACCGTATTCAGTTCGATTGACCGGCAGGGGCGATATGCATATGCCAATCAGCCGCCGATTGCCGCCTGGAATCTTGCGCGTTTTGCCGATACGCTGCTGCCGCTCCTGCATCGTGATGAAGAGCAGGCGGTCCAGCTAGCCGAGGATGTGCTTACCGGCTTTCAGAAACTGTATCACCGTACCTGGCTGGCCGGAATGCGAGCTAAGCTGGGACTATTTGACGAAGCGGCGGAAGATGAGGATCTGGTTGAAAATCTGCTCAATATGATGGAGAAGCATCGTGCAGATTATACCAACACCTTCCGGCAGTTGACCTTGGGAATGCAGGTAGATGCCAATCTATTGCAAACTTCAGAGTTTGTTCAATGGTATGAGTCATGGCAGGCGAGAGTGGGAAGACAGCAAGAGGCAGAAGCTGCTTGGCGCCAATTAATGAAAGACAGCAACCCTGCCGTTATTCCGCGCAATCACCGGGTGGAGGAAGCGCTGGAAAGAGCGGTGGAATATGCGGATTACAGTGCCATGAACAAGCTGCTTGCGGCACTGGAAAAGCCTTATGCGTATACTCCCGAGCAAGTCGAATTTACTACGCTGCCAGCACCGTCAACTGCACCTTACCGAACTTTCTGCGGTACCTGATAGCACAGTCTTGCAGCAAGATAGAGTATAAGAGAGGCCCTATTAGATAATAAAGAAACGTACAGTTTATGAGAAAAACGTCATAGACTGTACGTTTTGTATTTATATTGACACATTTTGTTTTCTTGTATGGGATTATTTAGTATAATAGAGATATATCAAGTGAATCAGAGGTTTGTTTAGGATGAAAATACGCAATGCAACAATAGAGGATCTATCCGAATTAATCGTTATTGAAAATCTTTGCTTTGTAAAAGAGGAAGCAGCAACGCGAGCCGCGTTTGAAAAACGGCTGACTATCATTCCCGATAGCTTCTTTGTCGCTGAAGAAGGCGGGAAGATCGTAGGACTGGTAAATGGGCCAGTTATTCCAAGTGCCTATATTACGGATGAATTATTTCGCGACATACAGGCGAATCCGGTATTCGGTGGACACCAAAGCATTTTAGGCCTAGCAGTTGATCCTCGCTTTCAGAAGTTGGGCATAGCCGCAACTTTGCTTGCCCATATGGAAAAAGCAGCAACCTTGCAGCGGCGGGAAACCGTAACTCTTACCTGTAAAGAAAAGTACATTCGCTTTTATGAGAGTCATGGCTACAGCAACCGAGGCATATCCGGTTCGCAGCTCGGTGGAGTTGTGTGGTTTAATATGATCAAGAAACTGCAGTAAAAGGAGCAAAAGATGATACGAGAAGCTAGTGAAAAAGATTTAGCAGACATATTGGAAATCTATAATGACGCCATCATAAACACAACAGCAGTCTATGATTATACTGCACACACCCTTGCTGACAGACGGGAATGGTACGAAAAAAAACAGCGCGATGGCTATCCCTTGTTCGTGTTTGAAAAAGAAGAGAAGGTTGTTGGCTTTGCCACATTTGGCCCATTTCGCGCATGGCCAGCATACAAATATACAATAGAACATTCCGTATATGTACATAAGGAATATCGGAATCAAGGTATTGCGACGCAATTAATGCAAGAAATCATTCGGATTGCTAATGTAAGAGAATATGCAACCCTTGTTGCCGGAATTGATGAAGCGAATAAAGGTAGTATAATCATGCATGAAAAAATGGGCTTTACATGTTCAGGTGTAATTAAAAAAGCCGGCTTCAAATTTGCAAATTGGCTCAATCTGGCTTTTTATCAGCTTGACTTGCAAGGGCCTCAAAAGCCTACAGAGGGCTAAGTTGGGTATAAAAATACAGAAATACTTGTCGTTAAATAGCGAAATATGTTATAATTTGGATATTGATACATGGCACTGAAGCCTTGGGCTCTCCCTTGAGCTTCAGTGTCTTCTTTTTTATTTTTAAAATGGTGAGGAGGATACAAAATGAGTACAGGTATACGGCTTATTACTACAGCAGGTGATGGTTTAATAGCAAATGAACTATTAGAAGCGGTGCAGCAGATTTTGAGAAATAGGTTTGATGCAAGCGCATGCCCTATTAGTAAATTGCCCAACCATCATGATGCTGATTTATTTTTATGCGTTTCGTCCCGGAAAACAGAATTGGCCCAAACGATTCCTCAAGAAAAGATTATAGGAATAGAGTTGCTGCCTTATAATTATTTCTTTATTCAGGTAGCGAAATTGCCAGTAGGCGAAACTGTACATATTTTTAATAATTCAACCAGTTATGCAAAGAAGCTCGAAGAGTACTGTGTTCAACTTAGCATTGAGCATGTACGCTTCGAGTATATTTCTTATGATGAGATAACAGAAGAAGAGGCTGGTAAGCGGTTGGGAGAAGCGAAGTATATTATTGGTGTAGAAACGATAGTCGGTGCCCAGGGAGTACTTAACCAACGATTTAAAAAATATATCAGGCCTGGTACCCGGATCATTGCCGCTAAACGTATCGCCAGCGTTGAGTCAGCGTGTGAGTTGATGCAATGGATAACTGCTTTCGGTAATAAACAGCTATTATTGCAGATCACCGAAAACACCAATCACTTAAACGACCAATTACAGCAAATAACCGGCATAGCCCAAAAAATAGCCAGTTCAATTAACAAAGAAACTGCTGCGTTCCAGGATATTAGTACGAAATTTAATCAAGGCGTAGGTCAATTGGAACAAGTGAAAAATCAGTCTGAGGTTCTGGCAACTGCTGCCCGGAATATTGGTAACGTCGCCGACGCGATTAAACATATATCGGGTCAGACAAATCTTCTGGCGTTAAATGCAAGCATTGAAGCTGCCCGCGTGGGCGAACATGGACGAGGCTTCGCAGTTGTTGCCAAAGAAGTAGGCAAGCTAGCGGAAGAAAGCCGTCAATCTACAGAAAACATCCGGTCAGCTATCGTTGAAGTACAGGCCATCGTAGCACAGATTGTACCCGCTTTAATAGCAGTATCTGGGGAAATGGAACAGAATCAAAAGTTCTTTACAGAAGTCTCAATGACTTCCCAGGAAGAAAATGAAGCAATTATGCAAATTTTTAAGGCCTTGGAAACCATTAGTGCTATGGGCAAAGGAATTGTAAATGCCACCACTAAATTGGGCTAAAGACCAGCTAGCGTTCATTGGGCTGCGTGACTTAAGCACTCAGTAGACGAAGCGTGAGCATGGTTCCCATGCCAAGCACCAGCGTAGCGATAATGTTGCGGCTCTTGTACGCAGCAAGTGCCGCAACAACCCCTGCTACTAAGTAGTGGTTGTCAAAGGATAGTGCCAAGTGACCATTCGGTAATACCAAGGCTGGTAAGATTAAAGCCGTAAGGATAGCTGTGGGGATATGCTTCAGCCATCGTTCCAGCCAAAGCGGCATTCCTGTCTGCTGAAGCAATGCGACACAGCCAAACCGTGTCGCGAACGTGACTAGGGCCATTCCCACGATGATGAGAATTATTTCATTTCGCATTTGCTTTGGCTCCTTCCATTAGCCCACCCGTTATGACGGCTCCAAGGCAGGCTGCAATCATATACCACTTGCCGGGAAGATATAATGCACCTGCGATGGCGATAAGACCGGCGACAATACATACAACTAAGCTGATACGGTCAGTTAAGCGTGGAAATAGAAGGACCAGAAAAGTAGCCGGCATTGCGAAATCCAGTCCCCAGGCTAAGGGGTCAGGTATGTAGCTGCCAACCAAAACCCCTGCAATTGTAGATAATCCCCACGTCACGTACAGGCTGAGGCTGACTCCCAGCTGGTGAGCGGCGCTGTAGCCAGCTTGATGGATACGGCTGACCGTCACGGCATAGGCTTCATCTGTCAGTAGAAAGGAGAGCAGTGCCTGTTGGGACTTAGGATGCTGGACCATGTATTGTGCCAAAGATGCTCCCATCAACATATGCCGTAAATTTACCAGCAGTGTTGTTAGCATAATGGCACTCCAGCTGGTAATACCTGCTCCCAGCATGGTAATAGCAATAAATTGGCTTGCTCCAGCAAATACTAGCAAGGACATCATTACTGTTTCTGTCGATGTCAGCCCTGCAGTTAAGCCCATAATTCCACAGGTAATGCCAAAAGGGATAACGCCCAAAAGAATCGGTCCGCTGCTTATGACCCCTTTCCAGAAATCAGGATCTGCCGAATTGTAGTTTTGTTCGAGGAGTGTCTTTTTAATTTCCATACTATACCTCATTTTTTACATATAGGTTTACAAAGAACTAAAGAAAAGATGGGTTTTGAAGATATTTTGTATAGAATTATAACATTGCAGCTTTTTGCACACAATGTTATAATTGTGTGCAAAACAATTTTGAAGAGGGATAATATGCCTGTTAATTCATTTGAAGATTATCCCATGAGCTGGAAGCCTGATTTCAGTCAAGCAGCAGGACCATTGTACAAAGCGATTGCAGACAAACTGGAATATGATATTAAAAATGGTCTGCTGACACCTGGTACGAGGCTGCCACCACAACGGGAATTGGCTGATTTTCTGGACATCAATGTAAGTACGGTTTCCAGGGCATTTAAGCTGTGTGAACAGAAAGGGCTAATTTGTGCTGCTATTGGCAGTGGAACCTTTGTTGCTTCTGATGCCGCGGCAAATCCATTTTTAATCCCTGAAGAAAGTTCGCTGAAGGTAATTGAAATGGGTGCGGTATATCCTGAAACATCCGTTAACGAAGAAATTGTTGCTCAGATGAAAAAAATGCTCGCAGAGCCGGACTTCGGAAGATTGTTTCAGCAGGGGCGGCCCGGAGGGACTATCTGGCAAAAAGAAACGGCTGCGAAGCTTATCAGGAAGAGTGGATATCATGCCGATCCGCACAATATATTGCTGGCAAGCGGAGCACAGAATGCAATTGCGGCGATTTTGGCAGGGATTTTTCAACCTGGAGATCGAATTGGAACAGATGAAATCACCTATCCGGGCTTAAAGACAGCAGCGAATATGCTGGGTATCCGATTAATTCCCATACAGCAGAAAAATGGTGAAATCACGGAAAACGGACTACAATTTGCATGTAAAAACGAAAATATAAAAGGCTTATATTTAATTCCCGATTATCACAATCCAACTACACATACCATGTCAAAGGCTGCCAGAAAAGTGATTGCGGCTATTGCTAAAAAAGAGCAGTTAATTGTGATCGAGGATGGGATTAACAGTCTATTAAATGTGAAGCCGTTGCCTCCCCTCGCGTCTTTTGCACCTGAGCGGGTAATCTATCTGTCCAGTCTTTCAAAAGTTGCCTCTCCTGGTCTTAGACTCGCATTTATTGCAGTACCTGAACAGTACAAGCAAAAATTAAGCACAGCACTCTACAACCTGAATATTTCAGTTCCGCCAATGATGGCAGAACTAGCATCCAGGATGATTGTTTCGGGAGCTATGGACAATATCATCGCAAGGCACCGTATACAGAACAAACTGCGCAATGCAATTGTTGACCGTTATTTAAGCGGCTACCAAGTGCTAGGTGAGCCGGAATGCCTTTTTAGATGGCTAATTTTGCCTGAAAGGTTTACCGGAGAAGCCTTTGAAGCAAAAGCATACCACTCAGGTGTCCGCGTATATGGAGCAGAGAGGTTTGTTGTGGGAAATGCAAAATCTACTAATGCGGTTAGGCTGGCCATTGCAGCACCAGAAAGCTTAGCCGAGCTCCAGGAAGCAGTGAAAACGATAAAAGAAATACTAGATAATTAAATAGAAGCTACTGGTAAGGCGATCAAAAATGACTGGGAGCCGATTAATATACATACATCACATTTTTTACGATCAATAAAGATAGTACATAATGAAGCGGAAGAGCAAGAGTATCCTTTTTTGCTTCCTCTTTTTCGTAATTTGGATAGCATAGAATTTCATCCGCAAGTTACCTTTATTGTAGGGGAAAATGGCACTGGCAAGTCAACTTTATTGGAAGCAATCGCGATAGCTTTGGGTTTTAATCCCGAAGGTGGAACTCGCAATTTCCTATTTTCAACTAGAGATTCCCATTCGCAATTGCACCGGAATATTCGATTGGTACGAGGAGTGAAAAGGCCAAGAGACGGTTTTTTTCTGCGGGCAGAGAGTTTCTATAATGTGGCAACACAGGTCGATGAACTTTTATTAAATCCTTATTACGGAGGGCGTTCTTTGCACGAGCAATCTCATGGGGAAGCTTTTTTTGCAACCTTTATGGACAAGTTTAAAGGTAATGGGCTTTATATACTTGATGAACCGGAAGCGGCTCTCTCTCCGATGAGGCAAATGGCAATGGTTTCAAGAATACATGATTTGGTGCAGCAGCACTCTCAGTTTATTATTGCAACACATTCACCAATCATTACCGGATATCCCAATGCTGTAATTCTGCAAATTGCAAATGAAAATATTGAGACTGTTGAATACGAAGCAACAGAATCTTACATGATTATGAAGGAATTTATTAATAATCGTAAAAAAATGCTGGAGCTGTTATTGAAATGAGTGCTGCTTTTCATCAGCAGTTTGCGATGGTATGATAAAGGAGAGATATGCGTTCGTCTCTTACATGCTAGATCGGTATAAACGCATAAAACCATGTGAGGGAGGATAAGATCTATGAGAATTATTGATGCTCATATCCATTTCTGCCAGGAGCCCTATTTTGACCAGATTGCAGAAGTGGCCGGACATAAAAATACCAGTGACCATCTCGAAAAGGAATATGCAAAGCATAACATTGCTCATGCCGTGGTCATGGGGAACCGCAGTCTAGAGTTAAGCAACCACAACTACCCCGACTACCTCAGCTACTGCATCGGTCTGGACAGCACCTGCTTTAACGTGGAAGCGGTAACGCAGCAAGCATATCTGGTTGAAAAACATTTACAGCGCAAAAACTGTGTAGGTATCAAGCTGTATCCGGGCTATAATCACTTTTATATTTCTGATCCCTTGGTTGACCCATTCTACCAGCTGGCAATGCAATATAATAAGCCCGTTGCTGTTCATACCGGTCTGACTGCTACCAGCAATGCCCTGCTCAAATACAGCCATCCTATGGTCCTGGATGAGGCAGCGGTACGCTATCCTCAAGTCCAGTTTGTTATGTGTCATATTGGCAATCCCTGGCTGGTAGACGCAATTGCAGTTCTGGAGAAAAATCAAAATGTAGCTGCCGATCTTTCAGGAATTTTAGAAGGACGAATCGACAGCATGCCTGATTTTTTTGAAAGAAAACATGGCTATATTAATTTCTTAAAAGTATGGCTTGAATATCTAGATAACTATGAACGCTTGCTATATGGGACAGATTGGCCGCTAGCTAATATCGCTAATTATATCGATTTTGTTTCGCATATTATACCGGAAAGACATCACGAAAAAGTATTTTTTGATAATGCTAACAGGATCTATGATCTTGGTCTTTGATACAGCAATATACGAAGAACGGCAAAAGAGTAGATATATCTACTCTTTTTGTCTATACTATAAAAATACCTTTCAGTTAATGATAATTATTATCTTATAAAAATAAATGTTGATAAAGTGCAATAAATTTGATATCATAGGAATAGATAATTCTGGTAGAAAACTTATAAATGAAGGGATGATACATATGATTACTCAAAAAGTTGAACAAGCTATTAACAACCAAATTCAAATTGAATTATATTCTTCGTACCTTTATCTTGCAATGTCGGTATACAGTGAAGGCCAAAATTTAAAAGGTTTTGCTAACTGGCTGAAAAAGCAGCATCAGGAAGAACAGGGGCATGCGATGAAGCTAGTTGACTATTTGTTAGAAAGAGGCGGTACAGTTAAGCTGCAGGCATTGGAAGCGCCACCAGTGGAATTTGGCAATCCAGTTTCTGTTTTTGAACAAGTCTTAAAGCATGAACAGCATGTGACTGCTTCTATCGATAAATTGTATGAAATTGCATTAGCAGAAAAAGACTATGCATCGCAGATTTTCCTCCAATGGTTTATTAGTGAACAAGTGGAAGAAGAAGCAAGTGCTACTGAAATTTTGGAAAAACTAAAACTGATCGGCGATAAAAACAGTGGTATTTTCTACTTTGACAAAGAATTAGCAAAAAGATAAGGTAAAAGACTCCGAAAGGAGTCTTTTTTGTTGCCGAATAATTTTTGTAGTTTTAAAGCAAACTATTAGTAGGTTCGCTGCCAATAAACAATGCATTGGAGGTGGCAAGTTATGGGTAAAGGCGTAATGTCGGATAAGTTCAAATATGAACTGGCCCATGATCTCGGATTCGGTGCTAAGGTAGAAGATGGTGATTGGAGCGACGTAACAACAGGTGAAGTTGGTTCCATGGTCCGTGAAGCAATAAAACGCGGTGAAGCTGCTATGGCGAAAGAAGCACAGGAAAATGGTGCGGCACATCAGAACGCGGAATAAATGAAAAGATGCCCTGAAGGTTATTACTTCAGGGCATCTTTTTATGCGAAATTTAGTAATTATTACAAAGTGTATATTGTTCAATGAGTTCTAGTTGCTTATTTTAGAAGATTCTTTTTATAAATAAATCATAATTACTAGTAATAATTTTCTTCATTTACATTCGGAATCTCAACTTCTAGACCCTGCATAGCAAACCTAAAAAATGCTCGAGAACATTAACCGTTTTCGAGCATTTTATGGACCCTACTTAATTGGGTTAACTAGATGGTTAGTTTTGAAACGCCAATGAAAGCAAGCTCAAGAGGGACGATGCCTCATATGAGAACAGCTAACATTTTTTAATTCACCCGATGGATCAATCACTATCGGCCGATCGGATTTTCAATCAAAGTGGCAAAAACGAAAGTATGCACATGATCGTCAACTTCGGTAGTTGTTCCTGACACAAAATGAACATGTTTTCCATCACCGACACAAATTGCAGGGCATGAGCGAACGCAAATTTCGTGAAAATGATCTTCAAAGAAGTCTGTACGTGCTTTTATCTCGTGTATGTGTTGATGATCCCCGCAACAAATAGCTTCACATGAAACTCCAGCAAAACGATGATTGTGTGGTTCTTCTTCTAGTTCTGCGAGTCGAGTACTTCCTAAAAACTCATGGACATGAAATTGTGGTTCTTCTTCTTCCCAGTACTTCCTGGCTTCTTCTCCCATTCTTAAACCTCCTTTCTGTTTTATGTAATATCTTATGTTAAGCAAAACGGAACTGCTACACCAGTTGAAAAACATTATTTACAAACTTCTCATTGGAGCGACGTAACAACGGGTGAAGTTGGTTCCATGGTTAGAAAAGCAATAAAACGCGGTGAAGCTGCCATGGCAAAAGAAGCACAGGAAAATGGTGCTGCACATCAGATTGCGGAATAAATGAAAAACGGACCCGGAGTATTGAGCGGTATACTTCGGGTCCGTCTTTCTATACTTATGTGAGTATAAGAGACTCATATTATACAGAACCTATAAGATGGTAGTACGTGGCGATCAATTGAAAAAAGGTTATGAGGTACATTATGCCTTCGTCATTTTGGAGCAATACAATTTGGTACATACTTTTAGGTGTAACAATTCTTGTTGAGCTCATCTTCATTCTCGTAAAGGTGCGGAACAAATGGAGAATATTAGCCTTATACATTTCCTTAGCCGGTTTGGTCTTTAGTTATGAAATACTAATAGGCGGTCTGCATGCCTATCAGTACTTTCCAAAGATTATTCCACACAGCTTGTATGATGATGGAGTCGTGGGGAATTATTTCTCGCAGTTTTCTGTTTCAGCTACTGCGATGCTGATTGCTGTTTTTAAGCTGAATTATTACTGGTATGTTATATTCGCTGTAGCCTATGGCGGTATTGAAGAGCTGTTTTTAAAATTGGGCATTTATGTGCAGTATTGGTACAGGACATGGATGACGGTTGCCTCGCTGCCTGTACTATTCTGGATTGGGAAAAAGGTATATGAAAGCGGATCAAAACACATACGGCCTACTTTACTTTATATTTATATATTCTTAGGGTTAATTACCTTACAAGCTCATACCATGTGGGTTTTTAGACTATTGGGCATATTTTCGTTTGGCCCAAGTCTTGATGTTCCTCCGGAAAGATCCGGCCTCGACTCACTTATCTCGGGAAGTTATTATCTGATAGTGTTCAGCACAATGATGGCTATTTATTTTTCAAAAATTAAATGGGTGTGGAAAACGTTGGCCATCGTTGGACTGTACATCGCACATTACATTGGTTTTAAGTTACAACTGATGTATTATCAGGAGGGCTGGTTCCTAGCATATACAACAATTGCAATTATCTCCCTGTATTTGTATATATATATCCTTGATAAAATGTATGGGCAGGCGAATGCGGAATAATGAAATGGTGACCCGAAGTATCGAGCATACTTCAGGTCACCATTTTCTATATTTATTTTATGACAGGCATAGCACTTTCAGACCAGCATGGATGCTTATCCACATATTTTAGGACAATTGGGGACGTTCCTTTTTTGTCAACTTTGCGAGTTTTATCATTAGACCTGATCAGCTGTGGGGCGTTGTTCAATAGAAGGATAAAGTGAATAAATGTAAAATATATCCAATAATTACAATAATAACATAATTGTTCGCATATATACTTATATCGCCTTTAGGCTTAACTGTATGGCCAGGGCAGAATCTCTGGCCGTAAGGACAAGAGATGGGCTTTAGATAGTAGAACAATTATATCTTTTAGGAAGGTTACTTTTTGAATGCGGAGAGTGAAGATATGTGGCAAAATATTTTCGAGTATTTCCAAAAAGATATCAATAACTATCTGCAGGCAATTGGGCAGCACTTTGAAATAAGCTTATTCGCCTTAGGTGTAGCGGCTGTGATGGGAATACCTTTTGGAATATTATCAACAAGAAATAGAAGATGGTATCAATGGGTAACTGCGTGGTTTGGGACACTAAGAATTGTTCCGAGTTTAGCCGTTCTTATTATGCTAATTCCTATTGTTGGAACCGGAATTATACCAGCAGTGATTGCATTGGTTTTACTTGGATTGCCGCCGATGATATTAAATACAGCACTTGGGTTTCATACAATTCCCGAATTCATGATAGAGACGGCAATGGCTATGGGCATGTCAAAAACGCAAAGTTTTTGGAAGGTAAAAATGCCTTTGGCGGCACCATTCATATTAACAGGAATTAAGACGGCAATGATTGAGATCATTGCGAGTGCTACACTGGCTGCCTATGTAGGAGGGGGCGGTGTCGGCAATATTATTTTTACCGGATTAGGATTAAATAGAGCCGATTTATTACTTATAGGTGGTATTACTGTAGCAATTATTTCCATGCTTGCGAACCTCATTATGCTAGGCTTAGAAAGATGGTTCTTTAGATATAAGTATCTTAATTTGGATATATAATTTGAATTCTAGGTGCATACAAGTAGGGTAGGGATTTTAACAATTTCATAAATAGAAAATCTAATAGAAGCAATTTAAATGGAGGAAAGTGCCAATATGAAAAGAGTCTTAATTGTGTTATTGATCGCGGTTGTAGTCGGGAGTCTTGTTGGTTGCAGTAACAATAAAGGTGTAAGTGGAGATAAAGTTAACATCCGTATAGGTTCAAAAAACTTCACAGAAAATTTAATAGTTAGTGAAATTTATGCATTGGCTCTTGAGGATAAGGGTTATAAAGTAGAACGAGTACCTAATATTGCTAGTTCTATTATTCACACTTCACTTGTAAATGGTGAAATTGATTTATATCCTGAGTACACAGGCACGGGCTTATTAGCAATTCTAAAGAAGGATTTGCTGACAGATCCAAAACAGGTTTACGACACTGTTAAATCAGAATATCTAAAGCAGTTTAACTTAGTATGGTTAAATTATTCATCAGCAAATGATGGACAGGGATTAGTTATCCGCACTGATGTAGCGAATAAACTGGGTATTAAGACTATTTCTGATTTGCAAAAACAGGCAAATGAGATTAGATTTGCATCGCAAGGTGAGTTTGATAAAAGGGAAGATGGTATTCCGGGATTAGAGAAAACATATGGTAGGTTTAATTGGAAATCTTCAAGGGTATATGACAATGGCTTAAAATATGAGGTATTAGCAAGTAATGAAGCAGATCTGGCACCTGCATCTACAACAGAGGGTCAATTAACAAAATCCCAATTTACTTTATTGATCGATGATAAACATGTATGGCCCCCATATAACTTAGTACCAGTAATTAAAAAAACAGTATTAGATGCGCACCCTGATATTGCTGATATTTTAAATAAGATTAGCGCAAGCCTGGATACCCCAAAAATAACAAAATTAAATGCAGAAGTTGATGTAGAAAAGAAAGAATACGAAGAAGTAGCAAAGAAATATTACGATTCGATTAAATAGTAGCTGCAAGGAGCTAGTCAACATGAGTATAGCAATAGAGTTTAAGAATGTTAGCAAACAGTTTAAGGAATCAACGTCAATTGCGGTTAATAATGTTAGTCTGACCATAGAACATGGCGAATTCATTACTATATTAGGCTCATCAGGATGCGGAAAGACGACTCTCCTTAAAATGATTAATCGCTTGTATGATCCGCAGAAAGGAAGTATTGAATTTTTTGGTGAGGATATTAGTAATACTGATCCAGTTGAGTTTCGCAGGAAAATTGGTTATGTGATTCAGCAAGTAGGCTTATTTCCTCATATGACCATAGCAGGTAATATAGCGACAGTTCCAAGGATACTTAAGTGGCCTAAGGAAACAATTGATGCTAGAGTAGATGAGCTTCTTAAGTTGATCGATTTAGAACCAAGAGAATTTAGAAATAGATATCCAGCTCAGCTATCTGGTGGTCAGCAGCAGCGTGTAGGACTTGCAAGAGCTTTGGCAGCTAATCCTGATGTAATGTTACTTGATGAACCATTTGGAGCTATTGATGCAATAACTAGAATCAATCTTCAAGATGAGCTATTAAAGATTTATCATGCTTCAAAGAAAACGTATCTATTTGTCACTCATGATATTACGGAAGCATTTAAACTTGGAAGCCGGGTTTTAATAATGGATCAAGGTAAGATACAACAATTTGATACGCCTCAAAATATTGCTAAAAACCCTGCAAATGATTTTGTAATATCACTACTTCACTCGGCCAAAGTTCAGAAAGTATTTTTGGAGGAATAAAGAGTGATGATTGATTATTTATTGAGATATCCTGATAAGCTTTTAAAGGCTTTTATAGAACACATAGAAATTGTGATGATTACGTTACTGATTTCTATTATATTAGCGGCTTTACTGACTATATTGGCAGCCTATTCAAAAGTGGCATCCGCATTATTGGTTAATATCTTTTCTATGGTATATTCGATTCCTAGTCTGGCGTTATTCGCAATTCTGGTACCTCTAACCGGACTTGGTAAAACTACTGCAATTATCGTCTTAGTACTCTATAACCAGTACATACTCTTAAGAAATACCCTAGACGGATTAAATAATGTAGATACGTCTATCATTGAAGCAGCAACCGGAATGGGAATGAATAAAAGCCAGATGTTATTTCAGGTCAAGTTACCGCTAGTCATCAAGCCAATATTTGCGGGAATCCACCTCGCAGTAGTATCTACAATTGGCATTGCTACAATTGCAGCATCGATTAATGCAGGTGGAATTGGTAGCGTATTATTAGACGGACTTAGAACAGTGAATACAGCTAAAATACTATGGGGAACCCTAATGGCAGCAGGATTAGCCATAGTAGTAAATGGGGTATTCAATATAATTGAAAAGAAGCTTGAATAAAGCGGACAATTTGGGAATAAAAAATGGACCCGAAGTATCGCTCGATGCCTCGGGTTCATTTTCTATAACTCATTTCAACATATTCTGAATAAGAGTGTTTGGCCGCTTCACATCCTAAAGCATATGTCCGCCTGATACTTCAATATCCTGGGCTGTGACCCAGCCGAAATCATCGGATAATAAGCTTACAATGACTTTGGCAAGATCTTCGGGCTGTCCGATTCTGCCAAATGCAGTTTGCTCAGCCAGTGGCTTGATGAATTCAGGATGTTTATCAAATACTCCGTCGCCAAAATTGCTTTGAGTAGGACCAGGAGAAACTGCATTGACCCGGATTTTGCGCGATGCAAGTTCTTTGGCCACGTAGCGGGTCCAAGATGACAACGCTGCTTTTAAGGAACCGTAGGCTGAGTACCCTGGAAATGATTGGTTCTTGGATGTACTTGAGGTATTTACAATAGCCCCAGCATCCTCCATAAATCGGACGAGGTGTTGTGTTAAGAAAATGGGTCCTTTGAAGTTTGTATTAAGAATCTTGTCGAAATACTCTTCGCTCATCTCGCTGAACAGCATTGGCCCGCCAACGCCGCCATTATTGACCAAGTAATCAAAAGTCTCTCTATTCCAAATTTTTGCAAGGTTTTTTTTCACTTCCTGAGCGAAAGCCTCAAATGTTGATCTTTCAGTCAGATCCAGCTTTAGTGCTACAGCCCGAACTCCCTTGTTCTTCTCAATCTCCTTAACAATAGCTTCTGCTCTATCTTTATAGGAATTGTATGTGAGAATGACACTTATTCCGCGATTACCAAGCTCAAGGGCGGTTGATTTTCCAATACCATTACTTCCGCCTGTTACGATTGCAATTCTCATAAGAACCTCCTTATTTTTGTTGTTCGATCTTATTTTATTTTAGTCGTTTCGGCTAAAATAACCTAGACCTAATACTATCATCTTATTGCCTAAAAACACCAATGATATAAAAATTAACTCATATTTACTTAGCGATTTTAGTATCAGAAGAGCCTAAAAGAACCATGGAGCTTAAGAGTTGTGTTGGGATAAAGGAAGTTGTATGGTAGAATATAAGTATGAGTAAAGTTTTAAATGAAATTATTGGTCTAATGGAAAACGTGGGCACTCGGCCAATTGAAACCGGAGTACCTGGACTAAGCATGATTAAGGGAAACATTCCTGCACATCAACTCTCTGCTCTCTATAAGCCAATGGTTGGCTTTACGGTTCAAGGGACGAAGATTCTTTTGATTGGAGAACGTAGTACTGCTCTGAAAGGGCCTTCCTATTATGTTTTGCCTTTACATGTTCCTGCAACGGCGAGTGTACAGCCAGGTCATGATGGCCGTCCTTACCTGTCTCTCGGCCTTGAGTTAAATCAGGATGTTCTTCATAGCTTACTAAGGGATATTCCTGAAAACCTATTGCCAAGTGCTGCTGAGCATTTCGCAGCTTGTGAAATTGACATTGAACATATGGAGGCATGGCTGCGGTTATTGCGATTAACAAAAACTCCAGGAGATATTCCAGCGCTTGCACCGGCATATGAACGCGAGATTCTTTATCGTGTTCTGATGGGGCCCCAAGGATGGTATCTGAGGCAGCTTGGCCTGAGCGAAAGTAGTTTTTCTAAGATTTCTCAAACTGTAAAATGGATTCGTGATAATTATACGAAGTCAATTGATATCGGTGAGATTGCATCAAAGAAGGGGATGGCTCTTAATACCTTTCACCGTCAGTTTAAACGGGCAACGGGTTTAAGTCCAATTCAATTTCAAAAGCAATTGAGGCTTTTGGAGGCTAGAAACCTCATTGCGTTTGAAGGGTATACGGTAGCCAACGCTGCATATCAAGTTGGCTATCAGAGTCCCTCGCAGTTTAATCGAGAATACTCCCGCTTTTTCGGTGCACCTCCAGCCAGAGACACAGAGGCTCTAAAGCGAATCGAAGACGCTAGGGAGTAGCTAAGAAATTGCAGCTGCTTTCACGGTTGTGGCCATGTGGGTCATTAAGAATTTGACTCACGAGTTGTCAGGTAAACTTTAGCATCCTTTGAGGAAGAACTAAGCGGCAATAGTATTAGATTAAGTCCTGCAACCTTATGGTTTGCAGGACTATGTTATATTTACGAGAATACATTCGGGGAAAGTAGATGTAGTCGCATGTGGGGATATTATTAGGATGACAGTTGGGGACGTTCCTTTTTTGTCTGCTTTACTATTTATCATTAGAGGTGATCAGCAATGGCGAGGCAAGCGCGACAATTAAGTAAC
>NZ_DALZUO010000003.1:22564-258637 GCF_032013335.1 Anaerospora sp.
TATTTATCATTAGAGGTGATCAGCAATGGCGAGGCAAGCGCGACAATTAAGTAACAGTGGTTTTTATCATATCGTGCTTCGAGGGATCAATCATCAACACGTTTTTGAAGATGAGAGTGATTATATCTACTTTTTGAAAAGTTTGCACGACCTGAAAATAGCCCTTGTCTTTGAGGTGTATGCCTATTGTTTGATGAGTAATCATGTGCATCTTTTACTACGGGAAAAACAGGTCGGAGACATATCATTAATTATGAAGCGATTATTGACTAAATATGCAATGTACTTTAACCGCAAATATCAGCGTAGTGGGGCGTTAATAGCGAATCGGTATAGAAGTATGCCAGTTGAGGTAGACGAATACTTTATTCCATTACAACGCTATATTCACCAGAATCCGCTAAAGGCTGGGCTAGTGAATAAACTTGAAGCATACCCGTTTAGTAGTTATAGAGAATATCTATTAGGCGGAGGATTAACTGATACTGCATTTGCGTTAGAATTGATTGGGCGTGATGAATGGATCCGCTTGCATCGGGTAGAGTCAGATGATGATTTTGAGATTTCAGGAAAGATCAGTATTAATAACAATGAAATACGTCGTAGGATTATGCATTATACTCATGGGCGTGAGCCGCACGAGATTGGCTCATGGGCAAAAGCTGAGCGTGATTCTATGCTGAGAGAATTAAAAGAGACAGGCTTATCAATCCGGCAGATCGAGAGAGTGACCGGCATTTCACGAGGTGTTGTAGCAAAAAGTTGACAAAAAAGGAACGTCCCCCACTGTCCCTTATCGATGCTAAATGCTGCTTGTCTGGACTATAGCAAACGGCTCCAGTGCAGGATGATCGTGCCATGTGCGTAACCGGTAAATAGCGGTTGTCTTTTAGTGTGTTATAATGTAATTAGACGGAAGCTCAGTTTGCATAAACACCAGTTTTTTCAAATGTAGACTGCATAATGAATAATGAAAGGAGTGTTATTATGTTTAACAATAATATGCTGGATATTGTAACAAGGCGGGAGGTGCATACAAAATAATTTAGTGTATAGACCTCCCAAGAGTTACTGTATAACACTTTTGGAGGATTAAAAAATTGAGTAAAGATATGACAAATTTAGGACTCAGCCAAAGATTTATTACTGAGTCTGCATTATATGCCAGTCTTTATGTCGGGCGAGTAGTTTCCCAATATAAGGACCTATACAAGGTTATAACAGAAACTGGTGAGTTAGCGGCAACAATTTCAGGGAAGCTTCGTTTTGCTAGCAGAACTTTATCGGAGTACCCTGCTGTTGGTGACTTCGTTATGCTTGACCGAAATGATGATAACTGCGGGAATGCAATTATTCACCACGTTCTGACAAGAAAAAGCGCCTTTATTAGAAAAGCTGCAGGGACATCGAACGATGAACAGGTGGTAGCTTCGAATATTGATACAGTTTTTATATGTATGTCGCTTAATAATGATTTTAATCTTCGTAGATTAGAACGTTATCTTGCAGTTGCCTGGGATAGTCGGGCAATTCCGGTTATCGTGCTTACGAAGGCTGACTTATGTGATAATCTCCCTCAAAAGCTGTTGGAACTGAATGCTGTTGCCTGTGGTGTTGATGTGCTTGTTACTTCCAGTATGAGTGAGGATGGATACTCATCTGTTAAAAGTTATATTGGTAGTGGAAAAACTATTGCATTCATTGGTTCGTCTGGTGTTGGAAAATCAACCTTGATTAACAGACTCATGGGTGAAAATACCCTTGAAACCCAAAAAATAAGAAATGATGATAAAGGCAGGCATACTACTACCAGGCGGGAACTCTTTGTTCTTCCGAGAGGTGGCATTGTCATTGACACTCCGGGGATGAGAGAAATTGGGATTGAAAGTGCTGACTTATCAAAAACCTTTTCTGATATTGGTGAACTGGCAACAAAGTGTAAATTTCATGATTGTACTCATACAAGTGAGCCCCATTGTGCGGTACAAAGGGCCATAAAAGATGGTCTTTTGCCGGAGGAGAGGCTTGCAAATTATTTGAAACTAAAAAAAGAGGCTAAGTATGAGGGCTTAAATTCTAAACAGATTGAGACGGAAAAGTTAACTGCCATGTTCTCAGAAGTGGGCGGCATGAAAAATGCACGAAAGTTTCTCAAAGAAAAAAATAAGAAAAGGCAGGTTTTTTAATAGGGGACTCTGATTAGGCAGAAGACGGGACCCGATTTTGTAGTGTGTATGAATACTGAAAAAGTAGTGAAATACCCTGAAGCAAGTGTTTGCTTCAGGGTAACTTTTTTGATTAAATTGGAGAGGACATTAACTAGTTCCATATACCTCATAATTAGAAAAGACTCTCTTCCATGCTTGGATTGTAAACGGTATGCAAGTATCATATACTGGTAATGTATGGTTGAAGAGAAAGTAATGGAAGGGAGTCTGATAATTTGATGGGATTTTTGCGAAAGTTTAAATGGGGAGCTGCTTTGCTAGGGAGTTTACTGTTTGTAGCAATGCACACATCGTTTGCATTTGCTGCGGAAAAACTGCCGCCGGAAAAAGCCTACTTATATGATGTCTACAAAAACATGGCCAAGATAAGCAGTGTTCACTATGATGTATCCATTAAGGCAGACACCCCGCTGGGAACAGTAGAAACTGTTGTTAATGGGGATGCTCAGGATAAACCGCTGAGTATGAAAAATGATGCTAGCATTACGTATCGTGATATGCTGAATAACGAAAATACCATGCTGGTCAAGCAGTATGTAGAGCAATACCAGGGTAATTTAATGATGTATATGTTTGTTAATCAAACCTGGGTCAAACAAATGCTGCCGGTTGATCCTGTCATGAAGGCGAGCCTTGCTGCTGATGAAAAGTTCAATTCTCAAGCTGAGATGCTAAAATTTATTAAATCAGTAAAGCTGATAAGGGAAACACCAACTTTCAAATACATGGAAGTAACTTTGGATATGATCGAAGTAAGTGATGCTGTTGGTGCAACTGTCAAACAAGATAAAATGCAGAATAAGGATATGCAAAGAGCGGCTGCGGTAGGACGGCTTGCCTTGTTAGCTGCCGGTGATATCAAGTATATTGTTAAAGTTGACAAAGCAACAAAAATGATAAAAGAATTTGAATTTGATTTAACAGAACCGATTCGCAAAGGAGCAGGTTTGTTTTTGGATATAGCTGAGCCCAAAGATAGAGCAGCTATTGAAGATTTTTTAGCAAAGTCAACATTACATATGCAGGCAACATATTCGCAATTTAATCAAATAAGTCCTATAGAAATACCGCAAGAAGCGCGTGACAATGCAACGGATATCAGTCCGATGAGTAAAATATAACTTCACAATTGTGCTAGCGTGCAACGAACCCCCGAAGCTTATAATAGGCTTACGGGGGTTCGTTACATCTGAATGATATAATTGTGACAATAAAACTTATTATTTTCTAGAAACGTTCGATAGTATAAGTAGAACAGTACGGATGGAGTGGGAGTATGGCGATTAATCAAACTGGTTTAAATAACTTATTGGCTACTCTTTCGCCCAAGAATAATATGGCGGTCTTACGGGAACAACGTAGCAATGCTCTACAGAAATTGCAGCAGAAAATAGATGCCGGCAAACCGGATGAGTTAAAACAGGACATGCAAGAGCTGGCTGCAGTTGACCGGCAGCTTGCCCAGGGGATATATGATGAGGTATCCCAAAGACTGGAGAAAGAAAGGGTGGAAAGAGAAGCTGCTTTCGCTAAAAAGGAGAGGGACAGGGAACGGGCGCTGGCCAAGCATGAGCGCTTATTAGTAAATAGAAGCATGAGTAAAATCCTATCAGCTGCCAATAAGGCTGACTATCCGGGAGAAGTAACTATTAGTGCTTTTAGCGACGGCACCCCAAAAGAGCGAAGCTATGTGTCTGCTGTTGATCGCGATCTGCAGGAAGCAGCGCAATACGGGATTGCGGCGGCAGAAGTGGCTGTACGCCGGAAAAGCGCGGAGGCCAAGGCGCAAATCGAGGAAAGAATTGAGAAACAGCAGGCTGATCACCGAAAAAAGAATAAACGTGTTAATATCACGGTTTAAATGCAAGTTTTTTGAAAAAATGAAGTGGCATAAGCTATGCATATACACAATGGTAGAGCCTTGAAGAATAAAACTTCGAGGCCATTTCTTTTTTGTAAAAAGAAATGGAAGGAACCTTGCGCATGAAGGCAGAAGTTGAGCTGTAGTTTTTAAACTTCTCGTTGTGCAAGGAGACAAAAAATGGCGCCTAAAATAGGAATCATTTCACCATCAAGTACTCTAACTCAGTTAATACGAAAAAAGATTGAGGAAAGAGGCTTAGCTTTTGCAATTAGGCAAGCTTCGCAAGAAGATGCTCTGGATGCTGCGAAAGAACTAATTGCTAAGGGAATATCTGTAATTATCAGCCGTGGGAATACGGCGCGAGTGTTACGCAGTCGGTTAAATATACCGATTGTTGATGTACAGCATACATTTTTTGATTGCTATTCCAGTTATCAAAAGGCTCGCCGTATTTCTGACAAAATTGCTTTTTTAGCTACATCTGAAGGCTACATGAACATCTTAACCAAATCTAAACCGTTTTTAACCGATGCGTTAGTTTTCCCGATTAATCCACTGCTAGGAACAGAAGCTACCGAAAAGAAATTAGATGAATTGGCTGCCTTGGGGATCGAGGTGGCTATCGGTGGCCTATCTTTGGAAAAAGCGGTAATGAAGCGGAATATTCAATATATCATGACCACTGCTGATCAGGATGCCATCCAAGATGCCATTCATGCCGCCCTCCATTTTCTAAAGATTGAAGAGGAAAAAATTCGTAAAGGCTTAGAATTGCAAAGTCGCTATGAATTGACCCGGGCCATTTTAAACTGTGTATCAGAAGGCATTATCAGCATTGATCATAAGGGCATAGTTACGAATATGAATGCCGAAGTAAACCGGTATTTTGAGACATTGCGCTATGGACAGCCTATTGACAGTGTAATAAAGAAAAGCTATTTTTCCGATGTCCTTACTAAGGGTGAACCTATCCGCGGGGCTTTATTATCAACCGGCAAACACTCGCTTATTATCAGCATTGATCCGATTAAACTGGACCAGAATGTGATAGGTGCTGTAATGACACTGCAAAAGCAAACCGAGATTCAAAACATTGAACACAAAATGCGGCGGGTGCTTGCACAAAAGCATTCTGCCGATAAAACATTCGCTGATATTGTCGGCTCCAGTCCGGCCATTCAGGCAGCTAAGAAATTGGCACTTAAATTTGCCGCAGTGGATAGCACAGTTATGATTGTCGGTGGTACAGGAACAGGTAAAGAAATGTTTGCGCAAAGTATCCACAATGCCTCCGGCCGGAAACAGGCGCCTTTTGTAGCGATTAACTGCGCAGCATTTCCGCCCAGTGTCCTGGAAAGTGAATTATTTGGTTACGTAAAAGGGGCATTTACGGGGGCGCTTAGCGAAGGAAAACCGGGAATATTCGAATTAGCCCACAAGGGAACAATTTTTTTAGATGAAATAAGTGAAACGCCGTTGGATGTCCAGTTGAAACTGCTCCGTGTCATACAAGAGCGAAAAGTAATTCGCATTGGTGATGATAAGGTTACTCCAGTTGATATTCGGATCATTACTGCAAGCAATAAAAATTTGAATGATTTAGTTAAACAAGGCGTATTTCGTGAAGATTTCTTTTATCGCTTATGTGTGCTAAAATTACGCCTCCCAACCCTTAATGAACGGCGGGAAGATATTTCTGAGCTTACACGCTGCTTTTTGAAAAATGCCAATTTACAGCTCTGTGATATTACAGAGGAGGCTTTAGAGCTACTGGCATCTTGTGAGTGGAGTGGCAATATTCGGCAGTTGAGCAACATTGTGGAACGATTAGCTGTTATGTGTGATAACGGCATAATTGATAAAAAACTAGTGCTGGAAGTTGCTGATGATATTACCATTCCTAGTGGCGACAACTTGCCTGAGATTTTGGCTGCAGCGACTGACAGCGGAAGTGTGACAGAAAAAGAGTTTATTTATCAGATTCTATATAGAATGAATGGCAATAAAGCTGCTGCCGCAAAGCAACTTGGGATTAGCACGACCACTTTATGGCGAAAAATGAAAAAAATTACAGAAAGCGATCCGCATTATTTTGAGTTAGTCCGTTACAAAAAATAGTACTTTTCAATTGTTTTCATCTCTGAAGAATATGAAATGTTTTGCAATATATTGCAATGAAAATAGTTGTAGGGCAATAGACAAAATAATGATAAATCAATAAAATATTAAGATTATTTTATCAAATAAATGGTGGTTTTATCAGGCTTATGGCGTTCTGCTGTCTAAAAGCTGATTCTCAATGAGGATCAGCTTTTTTATCTGGCATACTTTTTGCTATTAGTTAGAAATGCATGCAGTAGTGCAGAAGGAGGAGCATAGTTATGCGATTAGTATTTATTGGTTTTGGAGAAGCGGCCTATAATATTGCAAGTGGACTAAAAGCAGAGGGTTTAATAGATATAGGCGCATATGACAGGAATGCGGCAGATCCACAATTGGGAGGTTTAATTCAACAGCGCGCTGCAGAAGTTGGTGTAGAATTATTTGAAAGTTTGGAAGGTGCCTGTCAGGCAGGTGAATTTATTGCTTGTCTAACCAGTGCCAATACTGCTCTTACTATTGCCGAGCTGGTTATTCCCCGGCTTAAGGCAGAACAGGTCTACATTGATATGAATTCAGCTGCGCCAACCATCAAGGCTGATATTGCTCAGATCCCCCGCAATGAAGGTGTCATGGTTTGTGATGCTGCCGTTATGGGGACAGTACCTGGCAATAAGCACAAGGTGCCTATGTTTTTAGCTGGTGACGGGGCCGCAAATTTTGCGGAGGCATTTTCCCCATATGGCATGAAACTGACTGTGCTTGATGCAAAAGCTGGAGGAGCTTCGGCTATTAAGATGTTTAAAAGCGTAATCATGAAAGGTCTTCCACAATTGATGTTTGAATCGTTTGAGGCTGCTGTGAAATATGGTGTGCTGAACACATTGGTGGACTCCCTTGCCAGCTCCCTTAACGGTAAGACGGTAGAGCAGCTGGCTGATACCTTTACTGCCCGCACAATGATCCATGCCGCCCGCCGCAGTGAGGAGATGCAGGATGTGGTTGCAACGCTGGAAAGTCTGGGAGTTGATGCTGCCATGTCAAAAGCGACGGTAGCCAAGTTAGACCGGCTGGCTGAACGAAATTGGGTGGAGTTACTTGGCGCAGATGGTGATAAGATGAATTACCAAGATGCGATATATTCGCTGATAGAAAATAAAGAAAGAGGTGCTATTGATGAATAAAGTTAATTATAAAAGTCTTCCTGATTTAATTCCTCAGGAAATTATTGACCGGGTGAAAAAATTAAGCCCTGCACAGCTGTGTGACGGTATGGAAGCGCTGGGCATAGAACGCAATGGCTGTATGGATGCCAGTCTGCTGCCATTAGATAGCGATAAAATTTTAATTGGTACAGCTTGCACTGTCGATACGGAAGATGGCGACAATTTTCCGATTCATGTCGCGATTTATCAAGGTAAACCCGGTTATGTACTGGTTGTTGCCGGTAAAGGCTATACCGAAAGATGCTATATGGGGGATCTGATGGGCAGTGCAGCAGAAGCCGTCGGGTTAAACGGAATTATTATTGATGGCTATGTCCGTGATAAGGTAGGCTTGTCTCAACTGTCTATTCCTATATATGCGAAAGGACTTATGCAGAGAAGTCCAGCCAAAAGAGGACCCGGTGAAATTAATACGGTAGTGAATTGTGCTGGCGTGAAGGTGACGCCTGGTGACTTGATCCTTGGTGATTATGATGGTGTTACTGTTATCCCTCGTGACCGGATTGAGGAAGTGCTGGCTGCTGCTGAGAAAAAAGATGCTTATGAAGCAAAGCGCCGGGAAACGATAGCGGAATTTGTCAGATGCAAAAATAATCAGGAGCCTTTGCCTGAGTTAGCTCCAGCCTGGGTAACTGAAATGATTAATAAAAAATAGGGTTGCATTCGGTATTACCTTGTTGCTTAAATGGCACTTTAGTGCCATTTAAGCTGTTAATTTAGAGAGAAAAGATAACGGTGTACCATACTTGAAGTGTTAGGAGAGGGGATAAATGTTAACGATTTTAGGGTATTTGCTGATCCTTGTATTTTTAGTTTTAGTCATTAAGCGGAAGTTATCACCCTTTACCGGTTTAATTGTTGTATCGCTGACAGCGGGTGTTCTTGCCTGCTTATTAAATGGTATACCTGTCGAAAAGATCCTTACCTGGGTAAGAGAAGGCCTGTTTTATACGGTTGATGCCAAAGGTAAGGTAAAACTAGGCACAATGAATACAACAATCATGATTTTGTTTGCAATTCTTTATTTTAGCTTAATGATGAATGTTGGTCTATTTGATCCGCTTTGCACTTATTTAATCAGAAAAGCAAAAGGCGATCCTTTAAAAATTATTATGGTAACCGCGTTTACGGCAAGTGTTGTTACCCTTGATGGCGACGGAACAACAACCATTTTAATTATCACTGCGGCTTTTGTACCTTTGTATAAACAAATGGGGATGAAATTATCCAATTTGGCTATGTTAATTATTCTTCCTACCGGTTTGGGCAACTGTTTGCCCTGGGGTGGACCTCTGGCGCGAGCGGCGGCCGTACTGAATGTGGAAGTAAATGATTTATTTGTCGCTATGCTGCCGATTTTAGGGGTTTCTTTTATTTATATATTTTTCATGGCCTATTTGATGGGGAAAAACGAAAGAAAGAGACTTGGTTTTATCCCTGGTGTAAATGCGGTAGTATCGCAAGATCAAATAGCGGAAATGGTAGCTGTTATCGAAAACAATGATAAAGAGTTGAAGCGACCCAGTAAGTTCCTGTTCAACTTGCTGCTTACCGTTATTATGTTGTTGACTCTGATTTTAGGATGGGTTAGCGGGGCTTTTGTATTTTTGATTGGTACGGCGATAGCCCTGGCAATTAATTATAATGCCAAGGAACAGCGTGAGCGTATTACGGCAAACGGTGGCGAAGCCATTGCTGTAACTTCAATAATTATCGCGGCTGGCTGCTTTTTGGGCATTTTAAATGGCAGCGGTATGGCAGAGGCGATAGCCAAGCATATGGCTAGCCTGATACCGGACTCCTTAGGCAGTCATACAGCTTTCATCTTTGCTTTTCTGGGAGCGCTGGCTTGCTATGCATTGCCTGTGGATGCGTATTATTTTGGCATCCTTCCGGTCGTTGCTCCGCTTGCCTATCAGTTCGGCATATCTCCCAGCGAAATTGGCATGGCATCTTTTATGGGGCAGGCTCTCCGCTATGCAAGTCCTACCGTTCCATGGCTGTTTTTATTAATGGATAGAACCGAAATGAGCTTTGGCGATTATCAAAAAGAGTTCTTTAAATGGTCGATACCCATGTTCTTCCTATTTATCATTACGGCTGTTCTCACAGGCCAATTACCCTTATAGGGATAATGCTGCAAAAGCATGCACCAATTAATGATGCATGCTTTTTTGTATCAATTTGCCCAGTGAGCGATGTTCTTTACTCTTCAGGCAATATTCTTGTTGTAGTTGTGCTGGTCCTGATATTCCTGCCGGTTTTTTATTACGTGACATCCGTATATTCCCGCGAAGGCAATTAAAAAGAGTACCGAAACCCGATACATTACGGCGTAATTCGTATGTGTGGCAATAAGCCCAAGCACTACAGCACCAACCGCATAGCCTAAATCCAGCGATGATAAAAATGTACCGTTGGCGGCGCCTTTGCGGTTAGCTGGTGAGCGGTTAATTGCCCAGGCTTGTAAGGAGGGATGCGCAGCTCCATAGCCCAATCCATAGAACAAAGATGCAATCAGTAAAGACGACTCTGAGGTTGCATAGGATAGTAGTGTCAGGCCGGTTATCATCAAAATGACTCCCGGGATAATCACAACAGTATGCCCCTTTTGATCAAACAGCTTACCGGCAAAGGGTCTGCTGATTAAAATCATGGCAACATGTCCGGCAAAGTAAATCCAGGTGTTTTCGACACCGATTTCTGCGCCATACAGCATCAGGAAGCTCATAATGCCACCAAGAGTAATGGAATGTAAAAAGCAAAGCACAGATGGCAAAAGTGCACTTTTTTCAAACAAGTCACTCCAGGTGAGTGATTTGTTTTTGTGGGAAGCTTTGGCAAGCTGCTTGATTGGTGCAATTGATATTCCCAATGTCAACAGCATCCCGATTACGGCTAAAGATGTAGATACGAGAAGCAGAGTCGTAAAGTCATAATGCTTCATAATCTCAATGCCTGCAATCGTGGCGAGTGATGTTGCCAAAATAATGGATAAGGCAAAATAACCTGTGCCTTCGCCGCGGCGATTGGCAGGAACAATATCAGACATAATTGTTGCAAAGGTCGTTGAGGCCATGCCCCAGCCGATTCCCTGACAAAAACGTAAGACAAGAATGACTCCGATAGTGGAAACGAAGAAATACGAGGAGTTAAAAAGAATTAGAATCAACAGGCCTGCCAGCAAGAGGGGCCTTCTGCCCAAGGTATCTGCTGCATTTCCGCTGAGGGCACGGACAATAAGGGCGGAGATTGAAAAAACGGCGAAAGGAAGACTGGCCTGCAAATCGTTTCCGCCAATTTGTTTCATATACACAGGAAAGGAAGGAATCAGCATCAGGATACCCTGATAAAGGAGTAAATTGCCTAATAGCAGCAGGACATAATTTTTGGTCCACAATTTTTGCTTTGAATTATGCAACGATATCATTCCATTCTATTTATAATGTATTTATGTTAAAAGTGTTCGTGATTGACGAACCAGCTTCGTATTGCTGTGCAGTTTGGTGAATGGTCTTCAGCAGGCGGGTCAGTTCATTTCTGTCATCTTCCGATAAAGCCTCTAAAATGGCCTGTCTGTGAAGTCCGGAGATTTCCTGCCACTTAGAGTATTGTTGTAAAGCCACGGCGCTCAGGCAGACGTTTTTTTCCCGCTTGTCCAGGCCGGGAGTTCGTGTAATGAAGCCTTTCTTTTCAAGCTTGACCAAGCTCCGTGACACAGCAGGCGGCTCAATATTTAAATAGCTTGCTAAAGTACCTTGTGTTATTGGACCTGTTTGTTTTAAAGTCGTAATAATTGACCATTCTGAGCTATATAAGTCATACGGCTCTAAGCAGTAATTTAATCCTTTGGAAATAATGCGTACAGTCTGAAACAACTGATGCAGCAGGTTTTCAGTGGTATCCATATTTAAATCTCCTATTAGTTAACTAGGTAACTAATAGTATAAAGGCAAATGTTTTATCTGTCAAACAGACTGATAGAGGTTAAAAAAGACAGGTAGTTTTTTTCTTAGCTTAACAGGGAAAATCGTTCGGATATCGAATACTAGCAATGTTCTTTTAAAAGGGAATAAATGGATGTTTGTTGGCGAAAAGGTTGTTAATTCTAAGCGAGGGGCGTCTTATTATGCGTAGATGTATCTGTCTAGTAATGGCCATGACTGTTTTACTAATACTTTTGTCTGGAATGTCATTTTGTAACGCGGCTGATTCGCAGGCAGAAGTGGACTGGGACTATCTGATTCCTTTTCACAGTGATCGTGATCTTAATACGGTAACACTGCATGTGATGAAGAAGTTCTCTGAAACTAAAGATCGTTCTTTGTATAGAGGCATAACCATTACCCGGCCCTATGGGGATATTTTTTATGAGAATAGGCAGCAAGCAAGCTCGGCAGTCGGCGTTGGTCCAAGCTATATGGTTCGCTTTGAAAAAGCCGGCTCGGGAAAACTGACGACTGCCTTTGATATCAGCGGCGGACTTATTTTATATGACAAAACCTTTCCGGCCGGAGGAAAGCAGTATAACTTCATGTGGCGAGTCGGACCGCGTTTTATTTATAAAATCAATGATCATTCTGCAGTGAATGTGGGATATATGGTAATGCACGTTTCGAATGGTTTAAAAAACGATAACCCATCTTATGATGCCTATGGGCTTTCGGTGGGCTTCACTTCCAACTTTTAAAGCAGTGCCAGAATAAAACGCCTGCAGAAATGCTATATTTCTGAGGCGTTTTATTAAATGTTGAAAATGGTGCTGTTATAAAAGTTGATTTTATTGTACCTTTATATAAATAACTCAAGTTAAATCTGGAGGGATACATATGTTTAGAAAAATGAGAAGATCTGACAGATTAATGGCGGAGATAGATACAGCCGTACTTTTGGACAACGTCCAGTATGGAGTATTATCAACTGTAGGAAAGGATAGTAATCCCTATGGAGTTCCCATAAGCTTTGTTTATATGAATAATGCAATTTACCTGCATTGTGCTACGGAAGGTGAAAAGCTGGATAATATCATTACTAATAATCGGGTTTGCTTTACTGTTGTTGATGCAGTAGAGGTATTGCCGGCTGCATTTTCAACTAAATACAAGTCAGCTGTGGTATTCGGGGAGGCTGCTGTTGTAGAAAATCCTGAGGAAAAACGCAGTGCACTTATCGGCTTCATAAAAAAATATAGCCCAGAGTTCTATGAGGCAGGCTTGCAATATATTGATAACGCCTTCGAAAAAACGAAGGTACTTAAGATTGTAGTCCGCAACATGACTGGGAAAGCAAGATCGTAATATTTTATAAACACTTGCCTGGAGTGTGCTTGCGCCGGTGTTGTTGATAGAGGAGAATCAGTGTCACGGTGAGGGGAAAAAGTACAAACCATCCTGAAAATAAGAAGACAATTCCTGATAGTAATGCACTTAGCCAGGCAAGGCATTTAGCCCATCTTTCGGAGACAATACGGGCTGAAGCAATCATTCCTACGGTGTATACTGCAAGAAAGTTTGCGCAGGGAATGGTGATGAGTGGTTTTAAGTCCCACGATAGACCATAGCTGAATAATAGGATAATGGTATAAATCGGGGCAAACAGGAGTAATGCAGTATAAGGGGTTTGAAATCGTGGATGCAATTTGCCGAAATAAGCAGGGAGATTGCCATCCCTTGCCTGTGCATATACGAGACGGGAAAAACCTGCAATGAAGGTATGGATAGGACAATAACAGGCAATGAAGCCCAGGAAGGCAATTAAGCTTCCCGCCATATTACCCCAGCGGTATGCTACCAGTGTTACCATAGCAGTGAGCGGGTTATCTGAATGATAAATATTTGTTCCTACTGTTATGAATGCTACTGAAAAATACAAACCATTAACCACTAATACCGATACTCCTAAGCTCAAAGGAAGATCTCTCAATGGGTTTTTAAATTCTTCGGCCAAATTTCCGATCATTTCCCAGCCGATAAATGCGAAGAAGATGAGAGCCATTGCCTGACCTACCGGTATCCAGCCATGAGGAAGAAAAGGAGTAAAGGCTGTTGCTTGCATTTGAGGAATAGCCGACCAGACAGCAAAGGTGAGGATAAAGAGGATAACGGTTATTACGCCGATTTGTGTCCGGCCGGAAAGCTCAATGCCTCTGTAGTTAAGCGTTATGGCAATCAGTAAGAGGCCAGCTGCTGCAACGTGTATGCCTGCCGGCGACCAATTAAAAACGCTGCCGAGATAATTTGCACCGATTAATGCGGTAACAGGCATGCCAAATGGCATAGCAGTCAGCATGAGGATGCCTGTTATATAACCGGCAGTATTACCGATTCCCTGGCGTACATAGGTGGCCATTCCTCCTGAATCAGGAAAACGGGAAGACATTATTCCGATAACGATAACCATTGGCAAAGAGAGAAGCCCCATGAAAAGCCAGCTGAGGATGGACGCAGGGCCAGCCATAGAAGCAGTGACCGCAGGAAGAACCAGAATACCTGCACCAAGAACAGCTCCGATCGTCAATGCTGAGCCTTGAATCCAGGTAATGCTTTTTCTAAGTTCGATTTGTTGGGCCATGATCCAATCTCCCCTGTAATTTAGATTCTTATTGCGAAAAAGCTGTTTATATCTTATCATAAGGATAACATACTGATAAGACGATTATTTAGAACGGAATGATCGGTTTTTCCGATTGGTGTGATGAGATGTATATAAAACACTTAGAGACTTTTATTGCAGTTGCCCGCCTGCTGAACTTTGGGGAAGCTGCCCGGACGCTTAATTACTCACAGTCGACCATATCCGAGCAAATTCATAGTCTTGAAGACTATCTTGGAGTGCAGCTTTTTGAGCGTATCGGTAGAAAAGTGTTTTTGACGGGGCAGGGGGAGAAACTGCTGCCGTTTGCTGAACGTTTGATAAGAGATGCCCAAGAGATTAAGCATTTATTCAATAATGAAGAAAAGTATGCCGGCTCAATTGTCGTAGGAGCAGCAGAAACACTATGTGCGTTTTGGCTTCCACCGCTGTTGAAAGAATTTAGATCCCTTTATCCTCATGTTCAAATCAATATTAAAGTAGGGAATTGTGTGGATTTTCCCCAATGGCTGCAACAGAACAGCATTGATGTTGCCTTTGGGCTTAATGATGAATCTAAGCAGCCTCAGTTGCGGCAAAGGATGCTCTTTCAAGGAGAAACTGTGTTTATTGCAGCTCCTGATCATCCGCTTTCCGCTACGGCGGTATTGCACTTGCATGATCTTACCGGCCAGACACTGCTATTGCCGGAAGGATATTGCGGCTATCCGATGGATTTAAAACGCCTGCTTGAGCAAAAACAGGTTGGGGCCAATACTATTTTGGAGTTTGGCAGTCTTGAATCTATTAAGCAGTGCGTTAAGAACGGTCTCGGGGTATCGTTGCTGCCGAGAATTGCGGTGGATGAAGAGCTAAAACGCGGTGACTTAGTTAGCCTTAATTTGCGTGATGTAGCCATTGCAATTGAAGCACAGATGGTTTTCCATCGGGATAAATGGTTGTCACCACCATTAGCGGCTTTGGAAAACTTAATATTGTCCAAAATAATTAAAAACCCGCAGGACTCCTGAAAAGTCGTGCGGGTACTTTTGTTATTTCTCATATGCCATAGCCGCTTTCGATTAAGCCGGATAACCGCGAAATAAACCGTGCAGCCGGGGCTCCATCAATGACATCGTGATTGAGTAATACCGTCATATATAAATATTCTCTAATTGCAATTTCACCCTCGAAAACTCCCGGTTTCTTCACAAGTGAACCCAAAGCGAAGCAGATTGGATGAATGCTGACCGGAATTACCCAGCCTTTTGCATTTCCAATTGCTGTAACAGAAGTTACAACAATCGTTCCAGCCGTGTTCTTCATGAGAAAAGGGTTTTTTAAAATATGCTTCCAAATCATAATTCGGAGAAATTGGGGCAGTGTAAGGTAGAAGCGCATGACCCATTTGTACGGATGATTGCCTAGTACATAATCCTCAGTAGTTTCTATAGTTTGCTCTTTGGCAGTCAAAATTTCATCCTGAATGTCTTGCAGTGTTTTTTCATTTACTTTTCTGATTACCAGAGGCAAGGGGACCTTTTCACCGTTAATTTCTTTCTCAACAATGATGGAAATATCAACATCATCAAAAATGACCAGCTCATCCTTACCTTTTCGGATACCGTGGACAGACTTGTGTTCGGCAACAGCCTGGCTTATGCATTTCATGATCCAGCCTGTAAAAGATATGGGTTCTTTATTGCTGCCTCGATAATGCCTAATCAACTCTCTGCCATGTGTGACATCCAACTCCAGGAGTGCCTTCATATGATGATTTCTAACTCCGAGATAGCCGATATCAAAGGTGGACTGCCTGCTGGAAGGGATTTCTTTAATTGTATATGGCTCGTGTTCTTTCATAGCCACCTCTTCTTTATTCTAAAGTGTATTCAAAGTGCGATAGTAGTTAAAGGGAGTATTTCCAGCTAAGCCCGCTGTATTCCTAGTGAGCTAAAGGCAAATTACACAATTTCCACTTTGTTTTTTCGCAGACTGTTAATAAAATTCGCTCCCAGGTGCAGGTTGCTTTGTACCAGCTCGGGAGGTGTCAGCGCCATCCATTGGTTGAGTGACATATCGGCATAACGGGCAGCCCGGAATATTTCCAGGAACCAGAGACTGCATTCACCGGTATTCTGTACATAATGGCCGTAGGGGAAAGGGATGTACCCGACGTCTCCGGCTTGCACATTAAAGGTGCGGGCGTTGCCGTTAGCGGCAAAAGCTGTCATTCGCCCAGCACCGGAGATATAATACTGCCATTCATCGTCGAAGTGCCAATGCATTTCGCGCATGCCTCCCGGTTTGACTTCTACCAGAGCGGCAGCTGTTGTCGTTGAGATAGGGAAGTTGGTAGAATCAACGATACGTACTGTGCCGTAAGGATAAACAAGTGGTTCCTGAGCGAGCAGCCTGTGCTTAAAACTTAAGGGGACAGTACCGAAAGGGTCAGGGACTTTTTGACTCTGTAGCGAACCAGGTACGCTTGACTGGTAAATATAGCGTTGTTTAGAAGGAATATTAGCAAAAGCGCTCTTGGGAACACCGAAGTTAGCGGATAATATATCCTTAGGTGTATGGGCAAACCAGTCAGAAATAGAGAAAGTATTAAGATCGGAAAAATTGCCGTCGTTGAAGACGAGCAAAAATTCGCAGCCATTTTCCAGTCCCTTGATGGTATGAGGGATTCCTTCGGGAAAGAACCAGAGATCGCCGGTGAATATATCGCCAATGAAGTTACGACCATCCTGATCTACTGAAGTGATACGAGCGCTACCTTTCAGTACATACGCCCATTCTGTCTGTGAGTGCCAGTGCATTTCCCTTACACCGCCCGGTGTCAGCGCCATATTGACTCCTGCCAAAGTAGTTGCAACAGGCAGCTCTCGTATCGTCACTTCCCGCGACCAGCCACCGTGATTTAGGGTCATATGAGCATCAGAAAAAGAAAACTTTAAATTGGGAATTAAGCCTGCATCAGTTTTCGGCGGGATAAACATATCTGGATTTTCCAGGTCACGCAAGACATTGCGTGGACCAAGATCAAGTGCTCCGGCGCCATCATCTCGTATTGGCTGAGGTATATCTTCGCACTCAGGCTGATTCCAAAAGCGTTTAGCCATAACGCATTCTCCTTTTAAAATTTATGTTATATTTTATGTAAATTTATAAAAGATGGGAACTTGCTTGCGCACAAAAGAATGAACCGTCTGAAACAAGAAGGTTTCAAACGGTTCATTCTTTTTCTTTGCAATCTGGTGATGCTTTCGCCTTTTCAGCAAGAGCATATATTTTTATAACTAGCCAGCGAATGAAGATTGCCATCGTGATATAGATAGGGAAGCCATAATAATATCGCCACTTAAGCAGTTCGTAAAAGCCGCTCCATACTAACAGCGGCTCCAGGATGAAGCAGAAAATAGTCGCCATCATCAGTGTCGCCTGGAAAAAGCTTTTCCAGGTTGGATATTTTTGATAAATGAGTGAATAGATCATGGGAAGACTGGCCAGGTCTACTGCTGATAAAGGTGGAAATATTGGAAAGATATCAGCAGGATACTCCCAGAGAGTCATTTCCTCCCCCATCTCATCCAAGATGAGAGTAATAATGGCAGTTAAACCGGCGTGCAAGGTAATTTCCGGCAGACGGGATTTATCAACTAATTTGCACCAGACAAGAGTGGAAAAAACAAAAACCCCGATCAGGAAGAACCAGCGGAAGTGAAAAAGGTCTTCCTGCAGCCATTCATTCATGCGTAGGTGTGTCAGCAGCTTTTGCAATTCTACAGCAGCAGATGTTTCTGCATCAGAAAACATAAGCGCCTCCTTAGTTTGAATCTCTTTGGGCATTATGGGCAATAGAGAAAAGAGTAGCAACAATTCCTCGAACGAGTAGTCCCACTATAACGTATAGCAAGAAGTTATAGCCATAGTTCCAGTTCAGTAATTGATATAAATTAATGAAGGAAAAGGCAGGCTCCAGGATAAATGCTAGTAAGCCGGAAACCACGATAGTAGCCGTACTAAAGCTTTTCCAGGTTGTAAAACACTGGTGGGTAATGGATAGCATCAGAATTGCAGATGTCAAATTGATTGCTGTTATAACCGGAAATACCGGAAATAAGTAGATTGGATAAACCCAGAGTGTCAATTCTTCGCCGCATTCGTCAACGCCCATCATAATAATGGTGGTAAAGACTGCATACAGTAGGACTTCTGGCAGTCTTACCTTATTGAGCAGTTTCCACCACATGCTAAGGGCGATGATAGACAATCCTAGTAACAAAAACCACTGAAAGTGAAATACATCTTGTATCCATTTTTCAATGTGGGCAGAAGTAAGCAGTCTTTGCATTTCCACTTCAACCGCCATACCTGTCACAGAAAAGAACATATGCTGCCTCCCAGGCAAAACTTGTTTAAGACAAGCATATTATGCCACAAGGCATAGGTCTGCATCCCAAAGTTAACAAACAAAAAACAGGCCCAATTACGGGCCTGTGAGACTGGCGACAAAAGTAATCCAGCAAAAGAGATCGCCACGCTACGCTCGCGATGACACCCGACTTTATTGTCATTGCGAGGAGTAAAACGACGCGGCAATCTCCTTCCAGGTACGGTTGTCTACACGCTGACAGGCCCAATTACGGGCCTGTCTTGCTTTGTTTTGAAATTAGAGTATACCGGTAAGGCTGTGGATGGTAATAGCGACAAATACCATGGCTGTCTTAATGATAGTCATTACGAAAATATCCCCGTAGGAGTCACGGTGAGTGAGTCCGCAAACAGCCAGCAATGTAATTACGGCTCCGTTATGCGGAAGTGTATCCATACCACCGGAGGCCATAGAGGCAACGCGATGGAGAATATCAGGAGACATACCAATGGCATTAGCCCAGGCCAGCCAGTCTTTTGCCATGAGATCTAACGCAATCGACATGCCGCCAGAGGCTGAGCCAGTGATGCCAGCAAGAACATTAACGGTAATCGCCTCAGAAACAAGCGGTGATCCACCTACTTTAATACCCATAAGTGCAGCGGAGATCGCTTTGAAACCGGGAAGGGAAGCAATTACGTTGCCATAGCCGACTTCAGAGGCAGTGTTCATAATTGCCAGCAGTGAGCCGAGGGCGCCTGCATTCAATGTTTTGGCAAGCCCGCCTGCCGGTAAGCGCTTGAAGCCGAGCACTACTGCCAGTATAATGCCGCATAATAAGGCGACAATTAAAGCCCAGATACTAATTACGTTTTTAATAGAAGCTGCGATAAGCGGTAATTTCATAGCTGTAAAGGGAGCGAGGAGACTGGGGTCCCAGTTAAAGAAGCGAATCATTGTAAAATTGACAACTAAAACAGTCAGCAGCGGCAATATAGCGATCTGCCAGGAAGGAAGGTCAACATCATTACGGATTTCTGGCTCGTTTAGCGTATGATTACCGTAGCCTTCACCAGCAGCTTTAGCTGCCTTGCGGCGCCGTTCAAGCCACATAATGCCCAGAGTAAAGATGGCAAAGCCGCTGATTATTCCGAGAGTTGGTGCTGCGTAAATATTAGTACCGAAAAAATTGGTAGGGATTAAATTTTGTATTTGTGGTGTGCCAGGCAGACAGTCCATAGTAGCGGTGAAAGCACCTAAGGCAATGGTGCCTGGGAGAAGGCGTTTGGGAATGTTAGCTTCCCGGAATAAAGCAGAGGCGAACGGATAAACAGCAAAAACAACGACAAAGAGGCTTACCCCTCCATAGGTCAATACTGCTCCGGCCAATACTACGGCTAGTATGGCCCGTTCTTGACCAAGGCTTTTAATGATGTATTGAGCAATGCCTTTGGCAAGACCGGTTTCTTCCATTACCTTGCCGAATACGGCTCCCAATAGAAATACTGGGAAGAATGACTTGATGTAGGTAACGCCCTTGGCCATGAATAGTTCGGTATAAGCCGGCATAACGGACAAACCCGAAAGTGCAGCAGCGAGCAGTGCAAATACTGGTGCAAAAAGGATAACCGAATATCCCCTGTAAGCAAAAAACATGAGCAAAAACAAACTAAGAATAATGCCGAAAACTTCCATAATATGTGTACCTCCTGAAAAATTTAAATTTGCCGAAAATTGTCTTTAAGCGGGATTTCAACTCCTTTCACAGATCTGACATACTTTATATTCGCAATTTCCGTGCCAAGTCTGAATTTTATCTAAAAATATAGAAGAAACGCTGATTAGAAAGGTGGTCTTATCTTAAAAATAAACAATGGATAATGCTGATTGTGACAAAAGTGTACGTTTTTGAGGAATGTGTGTGTTTGGATGCGTACAAAAAAACGAGTATTTTAATAGAATTTCTACAAAGAAAAAAATCTGCAAAAGGATTTGCAGATGCTATTGTGGAAGTATGCTGTACATATGTTATTACACTTATGAGGTGCTAGATGTACATAAATAATATCATTAATCGTAAGGCAGTACCAATTTCTGCGGAGATGACGCTGCAGGAAGCGGCTGAAACTTTTAAAAAGGCGGATATTGACGGGCTGCCTGTTGTAAATCAAACAGGTGTGCTTATTGGCATGCTTACGAAGACTCATCTGGTAAATGCCATTACAGAGCCTGCTTTTTTTCGTAGGCAAGTAAAAGATGTAATGGAAAAAAACGTTTTTTCGCTGCATATATCTGATGAGGTGAAGGAGATCCAGCGAAAGCATGGATTTAACCGGCACGAGCTCATTCCAGTAGTAGATGATAATAATTGCCCTGCCGGAATAGTAAGTCAGGCTGATTTTATGCGCTTTCTTTCTGAAGATGCTACGTTTTTAGCGGAAGAAATCCTGGCGATTATTAATTCAACTTGCAACGGAGTTATAGCAATTAATGCGGATGGTATTATTACGCTGTTCAATCAGGCCGCTGAACAAATTACCGGAATAAAGGCTCAGCAGTCGGTAGGCCGTTGTATTGACGAAGTTATTCCTGGCTCCGGTTTGCGTAAAGTATTGAAAATGGGAATTGGTGAAACCAATCAACAGCAATTGGTCGGATCGTGCAAAGTGCTAACGAATCTTTCTCCGATTCGCAAGGGGAATAGAATTTTAGGGGCAGTCAATGTTTTTCAGGATATAACGGAGTTACAGGCAGTTGCTGCTGAACTGGAAAGTGTTAAAGACTTAAAAAGTATTTTAGAATCTGTTATTGAAAGCATGTTTGAAGGTATTGTTGTTGTAGATGAAAAGGGCATCATTACGATGCTTAATCAGGCTTACGGTGACTTTTTGGGGATTGATGCCACTACCGCGATCGGGCATCCTGCTACCGAAATTATCCCTAATACCCGGATGCACCTTGTTGTACAGAATCGCAAAGCTGAGATAGGTGAAGTGCAGCGCATCGGGGAAAATAATGTGGTTGTAACCCGAATTCCGATCATTAAGGATGGGGAAATTACAGGGGCGGTAGGCAAAGTGCTGTTTAAAGATGTAAAAGATTTGCGGACGATGGCGAATAAACTTAATAAATTGCAGTCTGAGCTGGAGTATTATAAGGAAGAATTGCATAAAACTTACGGCGGTAAATATACGATTGAGAGCATTATCAGCCGCAGCGAAAAAATGGAATGGCTTAAAACGATTGCCGCTAAAGCAGCAAAAGGAAATTCGACAGTGCTGATATTAGGTGAAAGCGGGACAGGTAAGGAACTGTTTGCTCATGCTATTCATCAGGGCAGTCCAAGGCGCAATGGTCCTTTTATCAAGGTGAATTGTGCTGCAATTCCTGAACCATTATTGGAGTCCGAGTTGTTCGGATATGAAGAAGGGGCATTTACCGGCGCCCGCAGGGGTGGTAAGCCCGGTAAGTTTGAATTGGCAAACGGCGGCACTATTTTTTTGGATGAGATTGGCGATATGACGATGGCAATGCAGGTCAAACTGCTGCGTGTACTGCAGGAAAAAGAAGTGGAAAGGCTGGGTGGAACGAATACCAGTACGGTAGATGTGCGGATCATTACAGCAACAAACAAAGAACTGGAGCAGCTAGTAAAGCAAGGGAAATTCCGTCCTGACTTGTATTATCGCCTTAATATCATTTCACTAAGTCTGCCACCCCTTAGAGAACGTTACGAAGACATTCCCCTGTTGTGCAATGTTCTGCTGCAAAAAATCAGCAATACCATTAATACAGCAATTAAAGGAATATCGCCAGCAGTGATGAAACTTTTTACTGAGTATAGCTGGCCGGGAAATGTGCGGGAACTGGAAAACGTGCTAGAGAGGTCAGTGAATTTAATGGATGATGAAGAGTTCATTATGCTTGAACATCTGCCGCCGACCATTAAAAAATCGTATAAAGTGGTGGAAGAAACTTCAGCTGATATCTACAGCGTACTGGAAAATGCCGAACGACAGGCGATTTGTAAGGCTCTTGAGGCAATGGAAGGCAATAAGAGTAAGGCTGCTCAATTGCTGGGATTGCATAGGTCTGGCTTTTATAAAAGATTAAAGAAATATAAGATCCTTGATGGTGAATAATCTGCTGCTGGCGGCAGGATTACGTGAGAGTGCTACCGAAAGGCTGAATAAAAGGGGTGCTGAAATGTGGCGGTAAAATTAGAAATAGCCCAGCAGGCGCTGCTCGAGCAGGCGGCTGTTCAGCCGGTTGAGTCAGTTAGCCTGGAAATGAGCTGGCAGCGAATAATCGCACAGGAAGTGATTGCACAGAGTGATTTTCCGCCGTTCGATCGTTCGCCGCTTGATGGGTATGCTCTTTTGGCAGATGAAGCTGCTCTGGCAGTGCCGGAACGACCGGTAGTGCTGACTGAAATTGATTCAGTTGCAGCAGGCGAAGTCAGCCAAAAAACAGTTCGGGCAGGTACGGCCTGCAGGATTATGACTGGAGCACCCATACCGGCAGGGGCAACCGGAGTGGTACGAGTAGAAGATACTATTGTGTCGGGTAAGCAAGTTCAGGTATTAAATGGAAAGGGTTTGAATCTCAATATTTGCCGCCAGGGGGAAGAAATTGCTGCCGGAGAAAAAGTCATTGTTCCAGGAAGTGTTATTAATATGGGCGTTATGGGGATGCTTGCGGTTTTGGGGGTAGCCCGGCCATTGGTATTTAAACAGCCCCGTGTGGTATTGGTTGCTACCGGCAGTGAGTTGGTTGAAGTTCACCAGGAGCTTGTTCCCGGCAAGATTCGCAACTCTAACAGCTACATGCTCAGTGCCATGGTGAGGGAAGCCGGTGCTCAGCCTTTGCTGCTGGGCACTGCCAGGGATGATATTGACGAAATTAGTAGCATGATTACCGGTGCAAATGATTTTGATGTGTGCATTACTACCGGAGGGGCCTCGGTAGGGGACTATGACTTAATCGGTGAGGTATTTGCCAAGCTGGGAATTACCATTTTATTTGAACGGATTAGTATGAAGCCTGGTATGCCTGTGCTGGCAGGAGTAAAGGATGGCAAGCTGTACATTGGCTTATCCGGCAATCCGGCAGCAGCTAGTGTCGCCTTTGAGCAAGTAATCAGGCCTGTACTACTGAAAATGGCCGGACGGACAAACTGGTGGCGCCCGGTTGTCAAGGCTCAGCTGACAATACCTTTTGTTAAATGCGGTGGTGCCAGACGCTTTATCTGGTCACGCTGTTGGCAGGGGCCTGAGGGCTTATTGGTAGAGCCGCTCAAACTGCAGGGGCATGGCATGCTGAAATCAGCAATGGGTGCCAATGCTCTCCTGGTTGTGCCTGAAGACAGTCCGCCGCTGGCTGAAGGCACATGGTTAGAAACGCTACTGCTTGTGGAATAAAGCAAGCTCCTGACCTGACATTCTCGTCAAAGGTTAGGAGCTTGCTTTTTTATTCAATGCTTATTTGTTGTGCTTTGGGAATAGGCGGCAGCAATGTTAATGGTGAAGGTATAGCCGCAGCAGCAGGTAATGCTATTTTTTCCGGAAGAATATCTTCTCCGTTGATGCCCGGTTTGGGGAACTGAGGGATACGACCATTCGGATAATTTAGCTGGTAAGCAGCATAGCGACTGGTGAAGTGTTGTATTGTATTGAGTCCACGATGATATATGTCAGGCCACACTGCCACATAAAGTCCATCCGGTTTTTCTTCGAAGACCATTGTTTCATACGAAATGATCACTGGAGTCCCGACTTCTACATACTCGTATAATTCCTGTACATCCTGATTATGCATGCGAATACAGCCACCGGATACAGGATAGTTAATATCCCATCCTTTATTTGTCCCATGAATGCCGAAGGTTGGTTGAAATTCCAGCCACCTTGTTCCTAACGGGTTATCAGGGCCGTAAGGCACAGGTGTTTGATCTTCAAATTTTGAACCGGGAAACCAGGTGGGAAACTCTTCTTTGGATAAGATGCGGTATGTACCAGTCGGTGTTTGCTCGTATTGGGTGCCTACGGCAACAATATAGGTCTTTAAAACTTTGTTGTTCTCAATGAGGTTGAGACGGTATTCAGGAAGGTTGACGGTGATATGGCGAACGGCTTGGGCAGGCACGGTAAGGCTCATGGCAAGAAGCAGGACGGTCAGGATGAAACGCAACATAGCTGCACCTCGCTTTTCAACTGATATGCTTTTAGCTTGTCAATGGCAGGCTGGTAATACACTCGTTAATTATTGGCAATACTGTTATGGAAATGCAGCAGACGTGATAAAGGTCACAGTATTGCAGTCCTCTGCGCAGTACAATAAAGCTAACAAAGCAGAAACAACCGGGTCTCGAAGTTAAATAAGGAGGAATACAAGTTGAATAAAGTAACAAAAGACAGTATTATCGGAGATATTGTTCGTCAATATCCGTCCAGTATTGCCGTTTTCCGCTCCCATGGCATGGGGTGTCTTGGATGCCCTTCGGCTAGTGGTGAAAGTGTAGAAAAGGCAGCCGGCATACATGGAATTGATGTAGAAGAGCTGCTGGAAGATTTGAATAAAGTGCTGTAAAAAATAAGCCCGTTGGGAAGAATAAAGGCTAAAGCAGGCCGAAAGGAATGACAGTCATGCTACCCTTTGTACCCAAACGGGCTTTTTTTGAGCCACAGGCACTGGATTATCCGCTAGGTAAAAAAATCTATAACCATCTAACTGATATGGGCGTAGAAATTGCAATGACAGGCTCTCATAACAGAGTTACTGGCATACCGGGCAAAACCACTGGTGAAGCATTTCGTGAGGCCAAGCGAACCTTGGTAGTGGGGGTAAGAAAGACGACTGATTTTGCCAGCTGCAAACCGTCGGCTCATTATCAGCTGCCTCTAAATACCAGTTGTCCCAGTATGTGTGAATATTGCTATCTGGCAACTACGCTGGGGCGCAAACCGTATATGCGAGTATATGTAAATATTGAGGAAGTACTGGAGCAGGCGCAAAAATACATGGACGAACGGAAGCCGGAAATAACGTATTTTGAAGGAGCAGCGACCTCTGATCCTATACCGGCCGAATACATCACAGGGGTGCTGAAACAGGCAATTGAATTTTTCGGCACGCAGCAATTTGGCCGGTTCCGGTTTGTCACAAAGCATTCTCATGTTGATTCGCTGCTGGATGCAAAGCATAATGGGCACACCCGGTTTCGCTTCAGTCTCAATGCGGATAAAATAATTACCCGCTTCGAACATGCTACGCCTGGCATGGAAGAGAGAGTCCAGGCTGCGGGTAAAGTCGCCCGTGCCGGTTATCCAGTAGGATTTATCATTGCTCCGATCTTCTATTACCCTGAATGGCAGAATGATTACAGGCAGCTGTTTGCTGCGCTTGATAGGCAGCTTCCAGAGCATGTCCGGCAGGATTTGGCGTTCGAATTTATCACTCACCGCTATACTACACGTGCGAAAAATCAGATTACGGAAATTTTCCCAGCCACTACCCTGCCGATGGATGAAGAGCATCGTAAGTTCAAATACGGTCAGTTTGGGTATGGCAAATACGTTTATAATAAAGATGTAATGACAGAAATGAAAACGGCTATGGTGGACATGGCGGGCGAATTTTTCCCTGATGCCAAAACAGAATATTTTGTCTGAAAAGTTGAAAAAACCGCCACTAACTGTGGCGGTTTTATTATTTAACAATAACTTATTGCTGAATATGAAGGATATTGGAGGATTTGAACGAATTTTGTTGTATGTCATAACGAAACGAACCTGTATTATCAGGAGGTTAATATGCACAGTTATGCCGTTTCATCTTTAGATGAATTTTCCGGCGTGCGAGAGCAAATTCGCAGCATTACGTTAAAACTTTGCCCGGACAGAGGGGATCTGCTGTTTGTTGCATTAAATGAAGCAGTGAATAATGCACTGTTTCACGGCAATGACCGCGACAGCAAAAAATGTGTAGAAATTATCTTGACCCTTGAAGATAATCAGGTATGCATTTGTATCCGGGATCAGGGCCGTGGTTTTGATCACCGTAACCGGCAGGCGGTGGATGAGGAACTGGATGAACATGGACGGGGTATTGCTATTATGCAATATTGTGCCGATGTTATTGAGTTTAACGAAGATGGTAATGAAATCATACTGCGGAAGAATATCAATTAAGCATACGTGATATGCATAAAAATGCTGCAAGATGAACTAATCGATTTTACTAGTTATAGGCAGAATGAATCAATAGCAAGGAGAGATGTTGAAATGAGACAGGAAATTAACATTCAGGATGGTCAGGTATTTGTCAGCCTTTATGGCAGTTTATATGTGGAAGAAGCGGCTGTATTACGCCAAAAATTACTGATGAACATTGATAAGGGTTACAGCCGGTTTATCGTCAATATGGCAAACGTAGACTACATCGATAGCTCGGGCTTAGGTGTTTTAGTAGCGATTCACAAACGTTCACTGCAGCATGGCGGCAGTGTAGCCATTACCGGACTGAAAGGTACTGTTAAAGAGTTATTTGAGCTTACCCGCTTGAATAAAGTATTTGATATTCAATAGCTAAAGGTTACATAAAATGGTCTCTTAGGACCTAGTAAGTAGCGAAACAGGTAGATCAAAAGTCGCATTTTCTCAGTAAGTAGACCTAAGGTCTCATTGCAGGGTAGACAAAAAGTATTGTCGAATGATAAGATGAACGTGAAGATTAAATCGAATTTTGGTGGTTAATAGGTCCAAATTTTCCATTAAGGCTGGAGTTTGGTAGGAGGTCTGAATCTTGGAGTTAGCAACGATTATAGGTATGGTCCTTGGGTTTTTAACAATTACAGTCGGAATGGTGCTTAAAGGATCTAGTGTGGCTGCTCTTATTAACCCTGCGGCAATAGTTATTATTTTCGTTGGTACAGCAGCCAGTTTATTTAATGGTTTTGCCATGGACGATCTGAAAAAATTTCCGATCCTTCTAAAGCTGCTTTTCAAGAAACAAGAACTGATTGCAAAAGGGGAGCTGCTTAGATTATTTGTTGAATTATCCCAGACAGCTCGACGGGAAGGCATCCTGGCATTAGAAGGCCGTATGGAAGAGCTCAGTGATCCTTTTTTACGTAATGGCATTAGCATGATTGTTGACGGATTAGACGCAGAGTTTGTTGGTGACGTATTGGAAGCAGATGTACAAGCTATGGAGGAGCGGCATCGCTCCGGTGCTTTGATTTTTAGCCAAGCAGGTACCTATGCGCCAACACTAGGGGTACTCGGAGCTGTTATTGGTCTTATTGCTGCTTTGGGCAATTTGGATGATATTGAAAAGCTGGGGCACTCTATTGCAGCAGCTTTCGTTGCTACCTTGCTTGGTATTTTCAGCGGTTATGTCCTGTGGCATCCTTTTGCGAATAAGCTTAAGAATATGTCTAAGCATGAGGCCGAAAGAAAACGCATGATGATTGAAGGCGTTTTATCCCTTCAAGCTGGCGATTCGCCAATTGCTGTAGAAGCTAAGCTGCTGGTATTTGTAGGACAAAAAGAACGGGCATCCTTGAAACCTAGCAAGCCGGAGGCTTAAACCATGTCAAGAAAACATCGCAAAGAACATCATGAGGAACACGCAGATGAATCCTGGCTCATTCCCTATGCGGATATCCTGACACTGTTATTGGCATTATTTATTGTGCTCTTTGCTTCTTCTCAGGTGGATCAGAAAAAATTTGAACAGATGGCAACTTCTTTCAACAGTGCTTTTCAAGGCGGCGACAAGTCTATTTTTGATAACACGCAGAGTCCGCCCCAGATAACGCAGGGGCAGCCGCGGCCGCAAGGGCCGGATTCTGATTCAAAAGGCTTTGACAGCATGACGATACGGCCTGATCGGACTTATATAGAAGAGACACTGCAACTAATTGAAGTCAAGAAGCAGCTTGATAATTATATTCAAAATAATGGCCTTGCCGGTGATTTGGAGACTAGTCTTTCGGAAGATGGCTTGCTGGTACGCATTAAGGATACGGCTTTATTTGAATCAGGACATGCCGACTTACTGCCCGAATCCCGTCGTTTTGCCGGAGAACTGGCTAAAATGCTGGCTCCGATGACGCAGCGCCTCTTTGTATCGGGTCATACGGATAATGTGCCGATCAATACATATGAATTCCCGTCGAACTGGGATTTGAGCACAAAGCGCGCTCTGAATTTTATGAAGTTTCTCCTGATGCAGGAGCCTACGCAAAAGGCAGAACGCTTTAGTATTACCGGTTTTGGTGAATATCAGCCGATTGCCGGCAATGATACCGCTGAAGGTCGTGCTAAAAACCGCCGGGTAGAAATTTTGATTATGCGCAATCATCCTATAAAAGCAAGATAAGCAAAGAACCTTGACGATCAGGTCAAGGTTCTTTTTTCTATCTCAGAATTTATAAATTGTACATTCACTAAGAGGATTACTCTAGTAGATTTTATTAATTTTTTGACTCGAGTGATAATTGTCTGTAAAATAGGGATGATATTTGTTTGCAAAACCAGGCCCGTATTGATAAGATACAGGGGAAAGTACAGGGTGATTGGCATATGATAATAGGCGTAGGCATTGATATTGTTGAAATAAGCCGGATTGCGGCAGCAATCAAACGGAAGGCATTTATTGACCGCGTCTTCACTCCTGCTGAACAGGCGTATTGCGAAAACCGTGGAGTACAGCGGGCTGCGTCTTATGCCGCACGGTTCGCTGCCAAAGAAGCGGTGCTCAAAGCATTAGGTACAGGACTTAGAGGTGGTACGTGGCAGGATGTGGAAATTACAAACAATAATCTTGGCCGTCCGCTTGTTCAGATGACAGGATATTATCAGAATTTGGCTGGTGAGCTGGGTGTGCAGGAAATATATTTATCAGTGACTCATGCGCGCGAATATGCTGCCGCGCAGGTTGTCTTATGGGGAGGAAAACAGAATGAAGCTAGCAACAGCAGCCCAAATGCGGGAGATTGATAAACTGGCAATTGAACAGTACCAATTACCGGGTGTTGTATTAATGGAAAACGCCGGTTCGGCAGTAGCCAGGGAAGTAGAGCGTTTGCTGACTGGACTGAAAGATAAGAAAATCTGTGTTTTTGCCGGTCTTGGCAATAATGGCGGTGACGGGTTTGTCGCTGCCAGGTATCTTGTGAATAGCGGGGCCAAGGTTAAAGTTTTTTTAATTGGTGAAAAGGCAAAAATAAAAGGTGACGCGCAAATTCATGCGGATGTAATAAGCCGTATGGGCATTGATGTAATGGAAATTACCGGTGAGCGGGATTGGGATAAGGTACGCATAGCGGTGACTTTTTCTGATTGCCTGATTGACGCTTTAGTAGGAACCGGTTTTCATGGAGAAATGAGTGAGCCCCTTGCGCTGGTCATTGATATTATTAACAGATCAGGCAAGAAGGTTGTTGCTGTTGATATTCCCTCTGGTGTCAATGCTGATAATGGTCAGATACAGGGAAGCGCGGTTAAGGCACACCTGACTGTGACTTTTGGTCTTCCTAAACCTGGGCTGCTGCTATATCCCGGAGCCAGTCAGGCGGGAGAAATCATGCTTGATGGCATTGGTCTGCCGCTGCCATTGCTCACAACCGCACCAGTGCAGCAAATGACGATTACAGCAGGCTATGTGAGGCAGCTTCTTCCCAAACGCCGGGCTGATTCGCATAAAGGGCTGAATGGACATGTGGGAGTGCTCGCGGGGTCGCACGGGTTTACAGGTGCTGCCGTCTTATGTGCGACAGGTGCACTACGGGCAGGCTCCGGTTTAGTAACATTAGCCGTTGCTAATAGCTTGCGTGGTGTGATGGAAGCAAAAACAACAGAAATAATGACAAGGACCTTACCTGAATTAGCTGGCGGTGCCATAGGGCTGAAGTCCACTCCTTATGTGGAAGAATTGGCTAATCACTGGGATGTAATTGCTATGGGACCTGGAATGGGCCGCCACAATGAAACACAGGAAGCTATCCGGGAAATCGTTCGTAATGTGGAAAAGCCGCTGGTAATTGATGCTGATGGTATTGTTGCTCTTGCCGGACACATGGATGTTATGCATCAAGCAGATACTATGGCCATATTGACCCCCCATCCTGGTGAATTGGGACAGCTTACCGGCTTATCTGCCCTGCAAGTCAACCAGGATAGAATTGGAATTGCCAGGAGAACTGCCAGCCAGTGGGGCAGTATAATTGTTCTGAAAGGTGCACCTACTGTAGTGGCTTTTCCTGATGGTGATGTATACGTTAATACCAGCGGCAATGCAGGAATGGCTACTGGAGGCACTGGTGATGTGCTGACAGGTGTTATTGCTGCTCTTATTGCCCAGGGGCTATCCAGTCATGACGCAGCAGTAGCCGGGGTATATCTTCATGGTCTGGCCGGTGATATTGCTGCTCAGAGCGGAGCCGTAGGGTTGATTGCCGGCGACTTGCTGCAAGCTTTGCCTGCAGCGATTGCCGGATTACAAAGTGGAGTGTAAGCATATTTTGCCATTGTAATAGCCATACTGAAAATGGTATAGTTGTATAGCAGGATATTATGCTTGATGAGATGATATTATATATATAAAAGTTGACATTTTTATATACTGTTTTATATAATTAGTCATATTAGTGGATGTTGCAAATGGCGGGGGTGAGGGTGTGGCCGATTTAAAGCGTATCATGATTAGCATCCCGAATAGCTTGCTGCAGGAAGTGGATGGCATAATCGCCATGGAGAAACTCAGTCGCAGCCAGTTTGTTCGGGAAGCGATGCGTTTGTATATAGAAGACCGCAAACGCAAAGCGGTGCGCGATTTAATGAAAAGAGGATATCAGGAGATGGCCATCATTAACTTAGCTTTAGCTGAAGAAGGCTTGGTAGCCGATGCTGAAGCATACGACTTGATGCCTGCCAGCTTGCTGTCGGAGCGTGAATAATCGATGATTGTAAAGCGCGGAGATATTTATTACGCCAATTTAAGTCCGGTGGTAGGATCGGAGCAGGGAGGTCATCGGCCTGTTTTAGTTATCCAAAATGATGTAGGCAATAAATACAGTCCTACTATCATTGTGGCGGCCATAACCTCACAGATTTCAAAAGCGAAGCTGCCTACCCATATTGAAATTAGTTCAAAGCAGTTTAGCCTGGAAAAAGATTCTGTTATTCTGCTTGAGCAATTACGAACAATAGACAAAAGGCGTCTGAAAGAAAAAATAACACATTTGAATGAAGAAGTTATGGGAAGAGTCGATGAAGGCATTCGTGTCAGCTTGGGACTTATCCAGATCTAGCGTGCGAATAGGCGGGTAACTGCCTATTTTTAGTTTATAGTGCTATGCAGCATTACATATACATATGGGGAGAATGATTCATGATTACATGGTTTCAACGACAAATTCGCCCAGTGGCAGTTTGTCTGGTTTTAATATTCACGATATTGGCTGCAGGCTGCAGTACCGGCAACCGTCCGGCAGGAGTTGATACGACCGGGCAAGTAGTTGTAAAAGTACTGGACATTGGACAGGGGGATGCTATACTTATCCGGTCCGGCGGGCAGGTTACAATGATTGATACCGGTGATACGCCTGCCAAAGAAAAATTAGCAGCAATTTTAAGTAAAGAAGGAATTACTACTGTCGATAAGCTGATCCTTACCCATCCTCACAGTGATCATATTGGTGGTGCAACAACGGTTCTCGAACGTTTTACCGTTAAGCAGGTTTATGACAGCGGGCAAACTACAACTACTGCTACTTACCGCAAATATATGCAGACAGTGGAAAAGAAGAAGATACCCTTTACTTTGCTTGCGGCAGGTGATACTGTCGACATAGGGGGAGGGGCGAGCCTGAAAATACTCAGCCCGAAAAAACCTTTTTTTACTGAGGATAATGGACAGCTTGATCTGAACAATAATTCGATTGTGGCAAAGTTAATTTTTGGATCATTCTCAATGCTGTTTACAGGTGACGCAGAAAAACAGTCTGAATTACAAATGATCAAAAATAATGGCAGTGAGTTAAAAAGCTCGGTTCTGAAAGTTGGACATCATGGCAGTAATACCTCATCAACGCCAGAGTTCCTGAAAGCAGTAGCAGCTGAAGCTGCAATTATTTCTCTTGGGGAGGGTAATGACTATCATCATCCTCATCCGGGAACCTTAAAAAAGCTGGAGAGTCAGAAGTACAAAATATACCGTACAGATCGCAGTGGAACGGTAACGGTAACCAGTGACGGCAGAACATATACAATTGGCAAGGAGAAAGAATAATTGTGATTAAAGCAGTCATCGACCGGTTTGAAGGAAATAAGGCTATTTTGTTATTTGATGATACTGAGGATCAGGTAGTTTGGCCGAAAAACAAGCTGCCAGATCCGGTTGCTGAAGGCGATATTCTCACGATGCAGATTGAAATAGATGTTGAGGCAACCGCTATTGCCCGAAAAGAAGCTGATGCATTGCTGCAGAGAGTTCTACGGCAAAACAAAAATGACTGATCACTCATTAATTTCTCCATTATTTAGAGAAAATGACTGATCAGTCATTTTCTTCACTTTTTGACAAATATCTGCAGGAGTTTTGGTAATAAAGCGCGAACCAAGGTAAAATTAGACGCAATAGGGGAGGTGTATGCAATTGCACCGTTTTGTTATGACAATTATTTCCCTGGCAATATTCCTACTGCCCTTGCAAATTGGAATGGCTGCCAGTGAAGCAGCAGTCGGAGCGCCGGATGCCAAACCGGCAGTAAAAGCACCTAATATTAAAAGCAATGCAGCCGTGCAGGCGAAACTGGATAAGAATAAGAACCCGCAAATTACCGCTCTTCGGTGGGCGAATCATATTGATGCGGTTACCGGACTTAGTACACTGCGGCTTGTTTTTGATGTATCAGGCCCGGTTACGGTAAGTTCATCCGTTATTGGCAGTCCTGTGCCGCAGTTGGCGGTTGTTGTTAAGGGGGCTGTTCCGGGGGATGTTGCCAGTACCTATGAGTTTGACGGACGTATTGCTGAGTTGCTTACCGTATCGGCAGCCGGAGCAGACACCCGTCTTGTTATGCAGCTACCGCTCATGCTCGAAGACACGGATTATAAAGTATTTACATTGCGCAATGATCCGGCCAATAAAAAGCCATTCCGGGTTGTTATTGATATCGGACAGAAAATGCCCCCGATTAAGTTTAATTTTACGGCAGGTCTGAAAGATAAGACAATTGTGCTTGACCCTGGGCATGGTGGGTCTGATCCTGGTGCCGTAGGCGCTAATAAAACAATGGAAAAGACGATTACACTTGCCGTCGCGCAGCGGTTGAAACCAATGCTGGAAAAAGCGGGAGCTAAAGTTTTTTTAACGCGTAATGATGATCGTGATGTATTTGGTCCGAATGCCTCGGCCGTGGACGAGCTTAGTGCCCGTACGACGGTTGCTAACAATAATAAAGCAGATATTTTTGTCAGTATACATATCAATTCTTTTACAAATCCTATAGCTGGCGGTATAGCGACGTATTATTATCAGAAGACGCCGTATGATGCACTGTTGGCCAGCAGTATACAAAGCACAATTGCTCCTGCAAGCGGCTTACAAAACAGAGGCATTAATGCAGCTAATTTTTACGTTATTAAACGGTCAGTTATGCCGGCAGTTTTAACTGAGCTAGGGTTCATCTCCAATCCTGAAGAGGAAAAACTGATGAATACTGCCGATTTCCAGCAGAAAATGGCACAAAGCATTTACCTCGGCTTGGACAAGTTTTTCACCCAGGCCGCTAGACTAGGGGGTGGGCAATAATGGCTCACACACGTAAACTATGGTTTCTTGTCTTGATGATGCTGGCCTTGCTTGTGTCCGCTTGCGCAAATGATAAGACGCCGGACATGACCAAACAATCGGAGAATCCTCCGGCAACTGAGCAGCAGTCTCCCGTTAAACCGCCAAATGGCCAAGGAGCCATGCGGCTGACTGTGTATTATGCCACTCAGGATGCTATGAATCTGGTACCTGAAGTGCATGCAGTGGAAAAAAATGATCATCCTGCTAAAACGGCGATTGAATTATTGCTGGCTGAGCCGAGCAACAAGCAGCTGGTCCGTGTACTTCCAGCCGGCACAAAACTAAAGAGTCTGGCCGTACGGGATCATATAGCCTATGTTGATTTTAATGATAAAATCGTTAAGAATAACGGAGGCGGATCGGCTACGGAGATACTCATTGTCGCTGGGATTGTGAATACCTTAACCGAATTTCCAGATATCCATAAAGTACAAATTTTAGTAGAAGGAAAAACGGTGGAAACATTAAACGGACACATGAGTGTAGGAGAGCCTCTCAGCCGTTCAGAAGGCATTATCAAGAAGATGTAAGGATAAGAAAAGCCGTTTAACCAGACAAGCGTCGGTTAAACGGCCTTTTTAATAGGGACAGAGCTTTTTCTTTTTTTGTATCACTGGAACCGTCCCCGTGCCATATGATGGGTTTCGTTCTTTATGGCCTTTCAAGTCTTTTGGAAGAATTGAAAGGCCTTTTTGCTCCTATTGATTTACGTATACCCGCGGTACGCGAGGACTAATGGCACACAAAAGCTCATAATTAATGGTATCTGCCAGATCGGCTAATTCGGTAACCGTAATTTCCTCGCTACCCTGCTTGCCAAAGAGTATTACCTCATCACCAACAGACACATCACAAACGGGGCCGATATCGACCATGATTTGATCCATACAGACCCGGCCGACGATCGCGCGGCGTTTGCCTCCTATTAAAACAGAGGCTTTATTGGAGAGAACGCGGTGATAGCCATCGGCATAGCCAATCGGTAAGGTCGCCAGCCAGGTTTTCTCAGCACAGCGATAGGTACAGCCATAGCTGATTGGAGAGCCTGGCAAGACTTCCTTAACATGAACGACTTGTGTATGCAAACTCATCGCCGGAATGAGATCAAGCTGATGCTGCATTTCATGAGAAGGCGGCAGACCGTATAGAATAATTCCCGGACGTACGGTAGTTAATTGACTGTCAGGCAGATCGATAACGGCAGCACTATTGCCGGCTGAAATGAAAGGTAGTGAAATGTTGGCAAGCTTTACCTGCTCAATTGCCTGCTGAAAAATTTGTAGCTGCTGATTGGCGTACGTTTTATCAGCTGAGTCGGCCGTAGCCAGGTGCGTAAAAACGCCGCGCAGGATTAATTGAGGAAACGCCTGTACTTGCCTGATAAAGGGAAGCAATTGATCAGGCAGAAGTCCTACCCGGTTCATACCGGTATCAACTTTTATCATAATCCGGACTTGTTTGCTGCAGCGATCTGCTGCTCCAGCCAAAGAAAGGAGCTGTGCTTCAGTACATACGGTAGCTGTTAATTCCTGTTCGGCAAGCATATCTGACTGCTCAGGCAAGGATAGTCCTAGAATGAGAATAGGCACGGTAAAACCCGCAGACCGTAATTCAGCACCTTCTTCCGGGATGGCGACTGCCAGGCAATCGGCGCCTGCTGACAAGGCCGTATGACTGACGGGAATAACGCCGTGACCATAGGCATTTGCTTTTACTACTGCGGTAATTGAAGTGGCCGGTTTAAGTATAGACCGGATTTGGCGAATATTATGGCGAATTGCTGCTAAATCAATTTCTACCCTGGTGGCACGCATGGAAGAACACCTTCTTATTTGATTTCTATAGATGGAGATTGTATTTCTTTAGCTTTTTTAATATAGCTGTATGGGATAGCCCTAGCATTTTTCCCAATTGGCGTGATGATTTATGCTGTTGGAGGGAGCGAATGAGTACGTCCCGCTCTACAGCCTCGACAATGGAATCAAGTGTTTGATTTATGGGAAGCAGCGCAGGCTGCCTTGGTGTGTAATCATGATCAAAGATAATATGTTCGGCTAATACGACGGAGCCATTCATGACATTGACTGCCCGCTCAAGTACATTTTCTAACTCGCGGATATTGCCGGGCCAATGATATTTGCTCAATTTAAGCAAAGCGGTTTCACTGATTGTGTTTACTTTCTTTTGCATAGTGGCGGCAAAACGCTGCAGGAAGTAATGGGCAAGCAAGCTAATATCAACTACTCGCTCTCGGAGCGGAGGGAGAAATAGTGGAATTACATTTAACCGGTAATATAAATCTTCCCGGAAACGACCTTTATCAATCAGCTCCTCCAAATTACGGTTAGTTGCTGCTAAAATGCGCACATTGACCGGGATTTCGCGGTTGCTGCCGATCCGGCGTACTTTTCCATCTTGTAATATACGGAGCAGCTTGGCCTGCAAATGACCGGAAAGCTCAGCAATTTCGTCAAGAAACAGGGTTCCGCCATTGGCATATTCAAATAAACCTTGCTTGCCTCCTTTGGCGGCACCTGTAAATGCTCCATCCTCGTAACCGAATAATTCGCTCTCCAACAGTGCATCGGGAATAGCGGCACAATTGAGAGGTACAAAAACTTTCTCCGATCGCGGGGAGGCAGAGTGGAGCGCTCTGGCAAATAATTCTTTGCCTGTACCTGTTTCACCGCGGATGAGGATAGTGGAAGTACCGGCAGCAATTGTTTTGGCCATGGCAACTACTTGCTGCATCGTATCTGAAGTATAAAGGATTTCGGCAAAGGTAAAAGTGAGCTGTCCTGTTATTGTATAAATCAGTTTCCGGACATCACCAATATCTTTTAACACGGCTACGGCTCCAATAATTCGCCCTGCCTGGTCAAAGACGGGACGGCCGCTGGCCAAATAATGACTTTTGGTTTTTTCCAGAAAAATTTCGCGGTTATTATATACCGTACCGTGCCGCAGGGCATCAAGCAGCGGGATGTCATCAGGAAGCAAGGCAGTAATTTCGCTGCCGAGCATTTGCTGACAGGGAACACGGATAATCCGCTCTGCTGCAGGATTGTACTGAGTGACGCGGGTTTGCTGGTCAATTGCAATAATCCCGTCACTGACTGAGCTCAGCACTGCTTTTAGCTGTTCCGATTTCTCCTGGTGAGGCATCAAAGGAATTTCCACAACTGCAAGCACTTGTAGTATGCTGCATAGCCGTTCTATTATAGCAGTTTTTTCGGACGGCTGGAGAATGATTTCAAGGTAAATGGTGTTGATTTCCACTTCCATAGAGATAATATTAATGTGGCGTTCGGCTAACACTTGCGAAATATCAAGCACTAGTCCTACTCGGTCAACATTGGGTATTTTCAGCCGTACCTGTTCCATAGACAAAATGACCTCCTGACAGGATATACATTACAATTAGCCGGAGAATGACAAAATCCTTTGGGTGATACAATTTTTTTTGCCAGAGTGGTATACTACCAATGCAGGAAATAGTTGCCTCTATTTCGAATGTCATCTTAGGATGCAACGCAATTTCAGACAAAAATAGATATGGTGGTGTCCCATGGAACTCAAAGATGTGGGCGAATTTGGTCTTATTGATCTTATAAAACAAGATACGATTAACGATCCGGGAACGGTTGTTACAGGTATTGGTGATGATGCTGCCGTGCTTTTGCCGACACCGCGCCAACTGCAGCTGATAACGACGGACATGCTGGTGGAAAACATCCATTTCGATTTAACGACAACGACAGCAATGCAGTTGGGATATAAAGCGGTAGCGGTAAATTTAAGTGATATTGCTGCAATGGGGGGAGTGCCTCGCCATGCTGTTGTATCTATTGCATTGCCTCAGCATACGGCAGTAGATTTTGTGCTTAATTTGTATAATGGTATGAAAGAGATCTGTCGTGAACATGGTGTAAATATTGTTGGCGGTGATACCGTGGCCAGTCCTGGGGGACTGGTAATTAATGTTGCAGTCATGGGTGAAGTGGAACCGACTAATCTCGTGAAGCGTTCGGGGGCCAAAGTTGGTGATATTGTTGCTGTTACTAACGTACTCGGCAGCTCCTCAGCCGGCTTGTCCTTGTTGTCGCGCGGTGAGTGGGAAGAGCATGATTTTTCCTGGCCACTGGTAACTGCTCATTTAACTCCCCGTCCTCAGGTGAAGACCGGTCAGCTATTGGCAGCTCATGGAGCAACCAGCATGGACGATATCAGTGATGGGCTCGCCAGTGAACTGCATGAGATTGCTGAGGCCAGCCATGTCAGTATTCAGGTTATTGGTAAGCATATTCCCTTATCACCGGAGTTGCGTGAAGCTGCTCAAGTCCTTGGGAAAGAGCCGCTCGATTATGCACTTTACGGCGGGGAAGATTTTCAGTTATTATTTACAATGGACCCGGAACAATTTGCTGTGATGAACACAATTGATCCGGGAGCAGCGATAACTAAGATTGGAGAAGTATTGCCTTTTGGTGATGGTGTTAGTCTGATTGACGAGATGGGACAGGCTCGCAAGCTGCAACCGAAAGGCTATAACCATTTTGGCTGCGATTAAAACTGGAGGATATTATGGAGATCGTTTCAACAGCACCGGAGCAGAGTTTTTCCTTTGGCAGGCAGCTGGGACAATTGCTGCAAGAAGGAAGTGTGCTTTGCATTATTGGTGATCTAGGGGCAGGAAAAACCCTCTTAGTACAGGGAATTGCCCAGGGGCTAGGATTAAACGAAGAGATTACTAGTCCCACTTTTACTGTAATGAATGTATATGAAGGTACCATACCTGTTTATCACTTTGACTTATACCGTTTGGAATCGCCTGAACAGCTGGTGGATATTGGTTTTGATGAGTATACCAATGGCGGCGGTATCGCGATTATTGAATGGCCTGATAAATTTCCAGGCTTTATGCCGGACAGCTATTTGCGGATTGAATTAATAAAAACCGGCGATAATGACCGGTTGATTAAGGTGTCCCCTCAAGGGGCGCACCATCATTTGTTATATGAGGAGTTGAAACAAGCGTGCTCCTAGCGATAGATACTGCTACACTGGCCTCCGGTGTCGCATTGGCGACAGCTGATAAACTGGTAGCCGAAATCATTGTTCAGACAAAGAAAACCCATTCAGAAAGATTGATGCCTCATATTGAGCAGTTGCTGGAACTGGGACAAGTAGCAAAAGAGGATATTACAGCTATTGCCGTTAGTATTGGACCGGGCTCGTTTACCGGTCTTAGAATCGGGCTGGCAACTGCCAAGGCCCTGGCGTATGTCTGGCGCGTTCCTGTAGTTGGGGTATCGACACTGGCTGCATTAGCCTATGCCTGTCCTGCGCCCAATTCTTTGCTATGTCCGCTGCTTGATGCGCAAAAAGGCAATGTATATCAAGCTGTATACCGCTGGGAAGCGGGAAATTTAATTGAAATTACCGCTCCCCGTGTTATTGCTCATCAGGATGCAATCAAGGAATTAAAAGAGCAGCCTCTGCCCGTAATGATGCTGGGAGAAGGGGCTGTCTTATTTCAGGAAGCGATTGTTGCTGCCGGCAGCCCGATTGAGCTGGCACCGCCTCATGTTATCCTGCCCCGGGCAGGGAGTGTAGCCCTGCTTGGACATCAAATGTTGGCACAGGGAATCAATGACGATGCCATGACCTTAGAGCCGCTTTATATTCGCCGCAGTGAAGCGGAGGTATTATGGGAGCAGCGCCATGGTGCATGTGTATGAGTGGCCTGAGAATCAGGCGCATGAACTTTATGGATGTTGACGCCGTGGTAAAGGTGGAGCAGGAAACCTTTACCACTCCCTGGTCTAGAGCGGCATTTGAAGCGGAAACTTCCGATAACGAACTAGCTTACTATCTTGTTGTCGATGATAGCGGAACAATAGCCGGTTATGCTGGAATGTGGCTGATCATTGATGAAGCACATGTTACGAATATAGCGATGTCGGCTGCCTACCGGGGGGCTGGCTTAGGTGAGAAACTGGTCCGGGCATTAATGGAGCTGGCACGGGAGCGGGGTGCTGTCAGTATGACACTGGAAGTGCGTGTTTCTAATGAGAAAGCCCAGTCCCTGTACGCAAAGTTGGGCTTTGTACCTCGCGGCAAGCGGCGTAATTATTATACTGATAATCGTGAAGATGCTCTTATTATGTGGTGTGAACTATAAATGCTCAAAAAAAAAGCGAGCCGCTTTTCTTACGGCCCAGGGTGATTGTGTTACAGCATATTCACAAGAAGACTGTTGTGTTACTACAGGAAAATAAATAAGGGCGGCTGCAAGCCGCCCATTAAAAACTTACTTCAGAGTGGATTCATATTGCTCAATCATCTTACGAACCATATGACCGCCTACGCGACCGCAGTCAGCAGAAGTCATTGTGTTCCAGCCTTGCGAACGAACGTGATCGGCAATACCCAATTCGGAAGCCACTTCCAATTTCATTTGATCCAGCGCGTTTTCAGCTGCCGGATTTACTGGTTTTCTCGAGCGTGCCATTGATAAACCCCCCTTTCTGGGCACTTATTTTCATAGCCCGTTTTTAATTTGCCTATTTTAAGGCTGATCCATACATGTAAATAATAGCAATAAAATGGAGGTCGGTTTTTGTGCATGTAACCCTTGCCCTGGAAACCAGTTGCGATGAAACATCGGCAGCGGTAATTGCTGATGGGCGGACGATCCTGTCAAATATTATTTCTTCGCAAATACCGCTGCATCAAAAATACGGAGGAGTTGTACCAGAAATTGCCTCCCGCAAACATATTGAAAGCGTTTTGCCTGTGGTGGAGGAAGCGCTTCAGGCTGCCCGTGTATCCTTGGAGCAGGTAGACGTTATTGGTGTGACGTACGGTCCTGGGTTGGTTGGTGCTCTGCTTGTAGGCGTGGCTACTGCCAAAGCACTGGCTTTTGGCTTGGACAAACCGTTAGTTGGTGTTAATCACCTGGAAGGACATATTTTTGCTAATTTCCTGAGCCATCCTGAGCTTAAGCCTCCCTTTGTCGCTTTAGTTGTATCCGGAGGACATACATCGCTGGTGTGGCTGAAAGACTATAATGATTTTGAATTGCTTGGCCAAACACGCGACGATGCAGCCGGTGAGGCTTTTGATAAGATTGCCAGAGTAATGGGACTCCCTTACCCTGGGGGGCCTCAGATCGACCGCCTCGCTTTAGATGGGAACAGCAAAGCGATTGAATTCCCCCGGGCTCTGGTAGCTCCGGGGAGTTTTGAATTTAGCTTCAGCGGACTAAAATCAGCAGTGCTTAACTACTTAAATAGTGCTGCTCAGCGCGGGGAAGCTGTGAATCAGGCGGATGTGGCTGCCAGCTTTCAAACTGCCGTCGTTGATGTACTTGTTGCGAAAACATTACAGGCAGTAGAGTCTTGCGGGGCCAGACAAGTGGTTCTGGCTGGTGGTGTGGCCGCTAACAGCAAACTGCAAAGTCTGTTAGGAGACGCATGCAGCAGTAGAGGAATTCCGTTATATTTTCCGTCATCGTTGCTTTGTACAGATAATGCAGCAATGATTGGCTGCCGGGCTTATTACAAAGCTCAGGCCAATAAATTTGCTGATTTACGCTTGAATGCCCTGCCTTCGTTAAAATTAGGGCAGTAATTGTGGATTAATAATTATACTACAATTGTGGATACTGTGGATAAATAGTAATTTCATGCGGAAAATGGGATATTTGGATTGTGGATAAAGCTGTGGATATTGTGGATAAACCGGGGATAACTAAAAATGCTCAAAGTGTAGAGTTACATAGTTACAAAAATATCCTAAAAGCTTGTGAAAATTAGCAGCTAGTAACAAGGAATTTGAGCAATGCTGGTGGAATAGATAAAAATTCAAATCAGCGGGAGGTTGCTATGGGAATTGTGGCAGATGTATGCCGGAAAACAACTACTTTGTCAGCTGTTCAAATTGACAGGCTGGAACAAAGTTGTACTCTATTGCAGCTTGCCAGCGATCTATCTCACGCTCAAGCTACTGTTTATTCGCGGGCGATTCATGAACAGTTTCTGGTCATTGTTGCTCAAGCAAGACCGAATACTACATTGGTTAAAGATAGAACCAATTTGCTGGGGTCTACTGTTCAGTCAGCAGAAGAGCCGCTTGTATGGCGTACATTAAACTCGGGTGAGCATATTGCCGGACAGCGCGAATGGGCAATCGGCCTGGTTGCCGAAATGCAAACTTCAGCCTTGTACGATGATGAAGGCAACATTATAGCAGTTGTCAGCTTTGAGACGGGTGGAGTTGAAACGGTGCTGGGGCAAAATATCCTCATGGAGACTGCCAACATGCTGTTAAGTATGACACACAGCCGCGGTGGCGCTGTCTACCGTCAGTTATCTGCACGCGATGGCATCATCTTAGTTGATGAGCAAGGTGAAATTATTTTTGCTAATGCTGCTGCCAACAGCATATATAATATTATGGGTGTAGGACGAATGGTAGGGCGCCGAGTCTATGACCGCCGTATCAATTTGCGCCTGGCTCAAAAGGCAGCCAGTACTCAAATTGCCAATGAAGAAGAACTGGAACAAGGACAGATGGTTCTTGTTCAGCGGGCAATTCCTATCATAGTAGCTGGCAAAACGGTTCGCACAGTTGTTATCACTGCCGATGTGACCGAACTGAAGCAAAAAGAAAAAGAACTGTTGATTAAGTCAGCTGTCATCCAGGAAATTCATCACCGTGTCAAAAATAATCTGCAGACAATTGCCAGTCTGCTGCGACTGCAGGCACGCCGCACTCAGTCTGATGAAGTAAAAGCAGCTCTTAGAGAAAGTGTCAACCGGATTTTAAGCATATCAGTTGTGCATGAATTCTTATCCCAGCAAGATGCAGAAGTGATCGATGTCGCCGAAGTTGCAAAGAATATTTTGGACCTGGTGATTCAAAATATGCTGGAGCCCAATTTTAACATACAAACAATCTTTAACGGTCAGACGGTGATCATGCCTTCTGAGCAGGCTACAAGTTTGGCACTTGTTATTAATGAGTTGATCCAGAACTCGATAGAGCATGGTTTTATTGGTCTCAAAGAAGGTCTGATCGGACTTGATATTGCAATATTGCCTGATACGTATCAGATTGATATCTATGACAATGGTGTTGGTCTGCCGGAACATTTCGGGCAGCGTTCTTCCAGCAGTCTTGGCCTCCAAATTGTCCGTACACTCATTGAGACAGATTTAGGCGGTCGTTTTGAATTATATTGCAAAAACGGCACTCATGCCTGTATTACCATTCCTAGACCAAGGGAGGGAGAGTAATCCATGGAAAACTTACGAATTGTAGTTGCTGATAACGAATCCATCATCCGCATGGACTTGCGTGAACTTCTGGAAGAGGCAGGCCATACGGTGGTAGGCGAAGCTACCGATGGTGTTAAAGCCGTTGATTTAGCCCGCAAACATCGCCCCGACCTGGTCATCATGGATATTAAAATGCCAGAAATGGACGGCATTACTGCTGCCAAAATTATCTCTAATGAGAAATTAGCGCCTGTATTGCTTCTGACTGCTTTCAGTCAAAAGGATATTGTGGAGAAAGCTAAGGATTCCGGTGTTTTGGCCTATTTGGTTAAGCCAGTTAAAGAGGTAAATCTTTTTCCTGCTATGGAAATTGCTATTTCCCGCTTCCAGGAGTTTGCGGAACTGGAACGGGAATTGGAAGACGTGAAAAACTCGCTCGAAACTCGCAAAATTCTTGACCGGGCGAAAGGCATACTCATGGATGCATATAACCTGAGTGAAAATGAAGCGTATCGCCGTATTCAACAATACAGTATGAGTAAACGGAAATCGATCCGTGAAGTGGCGGAAGCAATAGTCGAAGCGTCAACCAAAAAAAAATGAGATTGTATAAAATCGCCAGAAGGTGAAAAACTTACCAAAGGCGGTTTTTTTTTTGGCAAAAAAAATATGCATTTTTTGCCTAAGCCCCTTGATTTTTACAGTTAAATTAGATAATATTAGTATTGTAATTAGCACTCGCCATCATCGAGTGCTAACAAGAAGTCAAAACAAAAGTTATATAAAAGGAGGTCTTTTCAATGATTAAGCCATTAGGCGACAGAGTAGTCATTAAGGTACTGGAAAGAGAAGAAAAAACCAAGAGTGGTATCCTGCTTCCCGATACTGCCAAGGAAAAACCCCAGGAAGGCCTGATCGTAGCTGTTGGCACTGGTAAAGTACTGGAGAACGGACAACGCGTGGCGCTGGAAGTAAAAGACGGCGACAAAGTTATATTCTCCAAGTATGCTGGTACTGAAGTGAAACTCGACGGCCAAGATTATCTGATTCTTAGTGAAAGAGATATCCTGGCAATCGTTGAATAACTTCTTAATTTAAAAATAAATTTGTGGAGGTAATACATAAATGGCTAAGCAAATTCTTTTTGACGAAGAAGCACGCCGCGCACTGGAAAGAGGCGTAAACGCACTGGCTAATGCTGTAAAGGTTACTCTTGGACCTAAAGGCCGCAATGTTGTTCTGGACAAAAAATTCGGTGCACCTACTATTACTAATGATGGTGTAACGATTGCCCGTGACATTGACCTGGAAGATCCGTTTGAAAATATGGGAGCTCAATTGGTGAAAGAAGTTGCTACTAAAACGAATGACGTAGCAGGCGACGGCACCACGACAGCTACCCTTTTAGCTCAGGCTATGATTCGCGAAGGTATGCGCAACGTTGCAGCCGGTGCAAATCCAATGATCCTGAAAAAAGGCATTGAAACTGCTGTTAAAACACTCGTAACCGAGATTAAAAGCAGTGCAATTGCAGTAGAAGGCAAAGAAGCAATTGCGCAGGTAGCTTCTATTTCCGCTGGCGACGAAGAAATCGGTAAACTTATTGCCGAAGCTATGGAAAAAGTAGGCAAAGACGGCGTAATTACTGTTGAAGAATCAAAAGGTATGGGAACTGAACTGGAAGTGGTTGAAGGTATGCAATTCGACCGCGGCTACATTTCCCCTTACATGATTACTGATGCAGACAAAATGGAAGCGGTTATTAATGAGCCGTATATCCTGATCACTGACCGCAAAATTGGTGCGATTGCCGATATGCTGCCTGCTCTTGAAAAAGTAGTGCAAGCAGGTAAAGAATTGCTGATTATTGCTGAAGACGTAGAAGGCGAAGCACTGGCAACTTTGGTTGTCAACAAACTTCGTGGTACTTTCCGCGCTGTTGCTGTTAAAGCTCCTGGCTTTGGCGACCGTCGTAAAGCAATGCTCGAAGACATTGCCATTCTTACCGGTGGTGCGGTTATTACCGAAGAATTGGGACGCAAACTTGACAGCGTAACTCTGGAAGATCTGGGCCGTGCTCGTCAAATCCGCGTATCCAAGGAAGAAACTACCATTGTTGAAGGTTATGGCGACGCTGAAGAACTCAAAAAACGCGTTAGCCAAATCAAAGCACAAGTGGAAGAAACTACTTCCGATTTCGATAGAGAAAAACTGCAAGAGCGTCTGGCTAAACTGGCTGGCGGCGTAGCGGTTATTCAAGTAGGCGCAGCTACTGAAGTTGAGCTGAAAGAGAAAAAACTTCGCATTGAAGATGCTTTAAATGCTACTCGCGCTGCAGTAGAAGAAGGTATTGTAGCTGGCGGCGGCACTACCTTCATCGACATTCTGCCTGCACTTGAAGGCTTAGAGGCAGTTGGCGACGTTAAAACCGGTATTCAAATCGTTAAACGCGCTATTGAAGAACCAGTACGTCAAATTGCCAACAATGCCGGCCTGGAAGGCTCCGTTGTTGTAGCAAACGTGAAAAAGACTGGCAAAGGTATCGGCTTCAATGCTCTTTCCGAAGAGTATGTTGATATGATTGCTGCTGGTATTGTAGATCCTGCCAAAGTAACTCGCTCTGCCCTGCAAAATGCAGCAAGCATTGCAGCGATGGTTCTTACTACCGAAACTCTTGTTGCTGACAAACCGGAAAAAGACGGCGGCGCAGCAGCAGGAATGGGCGGTATGGGTGGAATGGGCGGCATGGGTGGCATGGGCGGCATGATGTAATCACGCCTCTCTAGCTTGTGGCATATAAGGGTCTATTGTGCGATAAATCCTTAAGGAACACAGCCTGACCAATTTCATCAATAAAAAAACTAATTCAACTTGGATGAGTGACCAGGTTAAGTTAGCTGAGGCTTCTCATGAGTTCGCATGAACTTGTGGGGAGCCTCTTTTTATGCCGCCTATTGGGCGGTCAAAGATTTTCTAACTTGCTAATTCTCTGTTCAAAATTAGTAAGCAGCTCGCTCAAAGCATTTTCTGTTCTTTCATTTCTGAATCGTTCTTTTCTTTCGCAGCGTTGAGCTAATAATTCTGCGCCAAATCCAATGATATGTCCCAAAATAGTAACTGCAATAGCTAAAAGTATTAATCCATCCACATCATCACATTTCATAATTGTAACTCCCATAAATTTTATACAGTTTATGATTTAGTCAATATTTTGGTTCAAATGAAAAAAGATATTGCAGATGAGAATTTGTTCTGATATTGCCTTTGCTTAGTTTTGTCCTATAATAAAGGAGGGAGGTAGATAACATGCAAGACTATACTGCGAAAGCCCTGCTGCCGGCCTGCAGCTTAAATGAAATGATATTGCGTCAATTATGGGTTTGCTTCGGACAAGCGGGCACTTTTACCTGGTGTGCCGAAATTGGTACAGGTGGAGACCGCCTTGGTAAGGACAATGACCGCCCGTCTCAAACCATACAAGATTGGCAGCAAATGATTACCTTGCTGGAGCAGCTGGCATATATTGATTATATAGTGCTTACTGTAGAAGTACCGGACTCTGGCACCATTGCTATTGTCTTTTGCAATTACCCCCCTGCAGGCGGCTCTTATGTAATAACTGGTAAACTTGAGAAATGGGTGCACGAGAAGGCAGAAGCGATTCAACATGTATTTACCGCCCGGCAGGATGAACAGACAACTCGCATATATAGCAAATGGGTTTTTGGTGCAATTCAAACGCTTCTGCCACTTAGCATTGCGTTTATTGTAGTGATTGCAGCGGCTGTTCTGCTAATCCCGGCAGAGTTTAGGCGCAGCGATTTTATCTGGTGGATAACAGCCGGTACGGTTGTGCTTACGCTGCGGCTCGCTTACAGTATCTCAGATCAGCTGATCCTGTATATAGTAAAAAAATTCCCCTACGTACGCTGGCAATAGGAAAACGCATAATGGGCCATCTTCAAGCATAGATTGGTAGTGTATGTTGGGAGGTGGAGCGGAATTATGATTCTTGATTTGCGCCGGCTGTTTAGCCATCGGCACATTTTTTTCAGTATCATCGGTCTTTTTGCCATCAGTGCGGTTTATGTCCAGGTTTCGGATCAAATTAATACCAATGGCCCTATCGCAATTGCAGCTACCAGGACGGAGCAAAAGGTAGTGGCATTGACTTTTGATCATTCGTGGGGCAATAAATTTACGCCATCCATTTTGGATACCCTAAAGAAAAATGATACGAAAGTTACTTTTTTTATCATGGGACCCTGGGCAAAAAAGTTCCCGGAAGTTGCTCAGCGCATGGTAGCCGACGGGCATGAAATAGCCAGCCATGGCTATCGCCATGAGAACTATGGCGATAGAACGCCGGAATGGGTAAAAGAGGACCTTCAGAAAGCACATGCCCAGATTAAAGAAGTGACAGGCGTAGACGCAACCTTGATGCGCCCGCCAAATGGACACTATAATCAAAAGTCGTTGCAGGCCACTCAGGAAGTTGGCTATAAAACGATTATCTGGAATGTAGACTCTTTGGACTGGAAAAATCCCGGCAGGGACGTCATCGTTGACCGGATTATGAAGCGACTCAAGCCAGGGGCGATTATTCTCATGCATGCATCTGACACACCGGTTCAAACGGCAGAGGCATTGCCAATCCTGATGGAGAAAATAAAAGCTGAAGGCTATCAGATCGTTACGGTCGGTGAGCTCTTGGATAAGTACAGTGAGAAAGGCATACAACGCCACTAATTAAGAAAGTTTCGGTACTAGTAATTTGACCGGGTTAGGTTTGAGGTTAGGTTGGGGAAAAAGATACTCAAGATAAACCAAAATTTAATGCGGTTAATGTACTAAAGGTTGACACTTGTTGCTGTCAGGCGCTATACTAGTATAAAATAAATATTGTTAGGTAGAGGTGCGGTTATTAATAGTAAGTATCTTGAGCTGGCCAGCGAAGACAGATACTGAAAGGAAGGGCCGCCGAAGTGAATGGCAGCAGGCCTGCTCCCGTTTGCTGGTTCTGGGCTGAATCAAGCACAGGACTGTCATCCGATTTACGGATGGAGCGCTATCTTGCACGGCTAAGTTAATTGAGTTATAAACTAGCGGTTTGCGAAGATAGTATTTACGCGAACCGCTTTTTATTATTTTAAGCGGTTTGCTACAATATTGAGGAGGAATAGAATTGGCTGATAAAAAAATTCCCGTTTCCAAGCAGAAACTTGAAGAAATTATTCGCAGTTATCCAACCCCCTTTCATCTTTATGATGAAAAAGCAATCCGCGATAATGCCCGTAACTTGTTGGCAGCTTTCGCTTGGGCTCCCGGTTTCAAAGAATATTTTGCTGTAAAGGCTGCGCCTAATCCCTATCTGATGCAAATTCTTAAAGAAGAAGGCATCGGTGCTGACTGCAGCTCAATGGCGGAATTAATTCTCGCTGAAAAAGTAGGCGTCACCGGTACTGATATTATATTCTCATCGAATGATACTCCCTATGATGAATATGTGAAAGCAAAAGAACTGGGCGCGATTATCAATTTAGATGATATTACCCATATTGCTTATCTGGAAAAACATGCCGGTTTGCCGGAAATGATTTCCTTCCGCTATAACCCCGGTCCGCTTCTCAAGAGCGGCAATACCATCATCGGGTTTCCTGAAGAAGCGAAATATGGCTTGACACGGGAGCAGATTTTTGAAGCATATCGTATCTGCAAAGCTAAAGGGGTTAAACGCTTTGGCTTGCATACGATGGTTATTTCAAATGAACTCAATCCTGACTCCTTTGTGGAAACAGCCAATATGATGTTTGATTTGGCAGTCGATATTCACCGCGAATTAGGTATACGCGTGGAGTTTATTGACCTTGGCGGCGGTATTGGCATCCCGTACCGGCCAGAACAGGAAGCTGTTGACCTGCAGTATGTTGGCAAGCAGGTCCACAAGGCCTACGAGGCTAAGATCGTTGCAAACGGTCTTCATCCGCTCCAACTGGCGCTCGAATGCGGCCGTATGGTTACCGGACCTTATGGTTATCTGGTATCAACTGTGCTGCACAAGAAAAACATCCATAAGAACTATGTCGGACTTGATGCCTGCATGGTTAATCTGATGCGGCCTGCTTTGTATGGCTCGTATCATCATATTACCGTACTCGGCAAAGAAACATGGCCTTTGGACCATGTCTACGACGTAACGGGATCGCTGTGTGAGAATAATGATAAATTTGCAATTGACCGTGCCTTGCCACAAGTGGATATCGGTGATTTAGTCGTTATTCATGATGCCGGAGCACATGGTCATGCTATGGGCTTTAACTATAATGGCAAACTGCGTTCCGCTGAATTGCTGCTGCGACCTGATGGATCGGTCCGGATGATTCGTCGCGCAGAAACACTGGAAGATTTGTTTGCTACTTTGGATTTTGATGCTCTAGAAGAGAAGCAGCTGGCAGCAGCAACCAAAACACAAGAATAGCAGGTAATGAAGCTGTTTAGAGAGACAGTCACAATCAAGTGACTGTCTCTTATTTTTATTGTAAAAATATATAAATTTTTACAGTCGGTTCTTATATTTTGCTATAATAGTTTTATGTCGTTTTAGCTAAAGGAGAGATATTGTGTTTGAACTGAATCATGCTCGTATTGATAAATTGGCCATACATAAAGTCGGCAATAAGTTAAAAGGGGAAGGCATGACAATTACTCCTGCTCTTTACCCGCTGACAGATGGTAACTTAGAAGAAATACTGCTTAAATACTTTTTGTCATCTTTTAAGAGTGAACAGTTGTACTCTTTTCACCATGAGACGGATATTCACCTGAATGAAGTGTATATGTGTGTCAGCAGGGCTTTTATTAACAAACAGAATTTTTATGACCAATCAGTTAATGTATTAAAATGCCTGTATGAGAATTCCACTAATCCCAAAGTTAAGCAAGGGGAATTTTATATGGTTTATTTGGCTGACTGTATTTTAGACGGACAGGCAGTTGATGCTATTGGTATTTTTAAAACAGAGAATAAAGATACTTATCTGCGGATTAGTGAGCATCGTCTGGATATTACCATTGCCTGTGAGGATGGTATTAATGTCCGGAAAATGGATAAAGGCTGTCTTATTTTTAACAGTCAGTCACTTGGCGGCTACCGGGTGGCAATTATCGATAAAGGCAATAAAAGCGATACTGAAGCGCAATACTGGACAGAAGAATTCTTGCAGGTCGTTCCTGTAGAGGATAGTCATTTTCATACGGAAACGTATTTAAATTTATGTCGTGATTTTTCCGAGAATGTATACGGGCAAATGTATCAGGCTGATAAAAAGGACCAGGTCTCGTTTATTAACAATTCAGTAGCCTATTTTGAAGGGAAAAGCAGCTTTGATTTAAACGACTTTGCAGAACAGGTTATTGGTGATCCGGAACTTATGCATGAGTTTAAACAGCATAAGAAAAACTATGATCTTACCCAGGAAAAAGTGGTTCAGGAAACGTTTGATATTTCCAATGGTGCAGTAAAATCGATGAAACGCAAAATGAAGAGCAATATAAAACTGGATACGGGCGTGGATATTCAGGTTAAATCCGGCTTAGAAGATGCAACTCGCCATATTGAAAGGGGATTTGACGACGAAAAAGGCATGCATTTCTACAAAGTTTACTTCAACAACGAAGAATAGCTATAAGATACTAATGACCTTTCTCCAGGCTTTGGCAGGAGGGACGGTATTTTATTTATTGAATTTGCCACTGCCGTGGACATTAGGGCCGCTTGCGGTAATATTAGTGATTCAACTGGGATTTCAAAAGGTTGTCTATTGGCCTGCCGCGCTGCGCAAAGGAGCTTTAGTCGTACTGGGGATTACAATGGGCAGCCCCTTTACCATGACTACTGCCAGGCAAATTGCCGATCAATTGCCTGTGATGCTTGCTGCGACTGTTGCAACCATTGCGTTTAGTTTACTTATGGGGTATATTACGCATAAGCGGACAGGCGTCGATCTGGCAAGCAGTTTGCTAGGCTCTGTACCTGGTGGGTTAAGCCAAATGGCAGTTTTAAGCAAGGAATTGAATGCTGATGCTACTGTAGTTACCTTTATGCAGACATTGCGCTTATTGGCAGTTGTGTTTACTGTACCCTTCCTGGCTCGTCATGGCTTGGCAGAGGTGGTGGATACGACTATTCAGCGGACAACTGCTCAGAGTACAATGGAACCTGCTACAGAGCTATTCTTTGTGACAGCCGTATTAATCGGAACCTTAGCTGCTCAGCGGATAGGACTGCCGACACCCTGGATGTTAGGCCCTACTCTGGTTACGGCAGCGTTAGTGTGCTCCGGCCTGGAGCCGCTGCCTATGCCGACATGGGTGATTACAGTAGCGCAGGTATCAACCGGTATTTATATGGGGGCTAATATCAAAGCAGAAAGCATGAGCAATTGGAAAAAGCTGCTCCCCTATACAGTAAGCGGTATAGTTGGCATTCTTTTATGTTCGTTTGCTATTGGATTTATCCTGAATGCGTTGTATGGATTCAGCCTGGTAACAGCCTTTTTAGGGACAGCACCTGGTGGAGTAGCCGAGATGGGGTTGACGGCCATGATGGTTCATGCTGACTTATCGGTTGTTATTTCCTATCAAATGTTCCGGTTGTTGTTCATCTTGCTGGTGGTTCCTATAGCGCTAAAATGGATGTTAAATAAGATATAAAAAAACACTTGTCAAAACGTTGAAAAAGAATTACAATGTATAATCATAGAAGACAAACGTTTTTGAGCAACGATGCTTTATTAGGGCGTATTACACTACGCCTTAGTAAAGCATCTTTTATTTTCTGAGTATGTAATTTTATTAACGATGAGAGGGGGCGGTTGCGTACAGTAAAAGCGGGTGGTTTGCACAGAGGGGATACGATAAAGGGGGAGAAAAGAAATGTTCAAAAAGAGTTTAAAAGTTTTTAGCGTAGGATTAATAACTGTTATGATGTCGAGCTTGTTGGCCGGGTGTGGCGGCGGCAGTCCCGCTTCCAGCTCCAGCGATATTAAGATTGGCGTAATTTACGAATTAACTGGCGGAACGGCATCTTTTGGTACAGCTGCTGCGAATGGTGCAAAATTAGCTGCTAAAGAGATCAATGCAAAGGGCGGCGTATTAGGCAAGCAGATTCAAATGGTAGTAGCCGATAATAAAAGCGAGCCGTCTGAATCCTCCAACGCCATGACAAAAGTTATTTCTCAGGACAAAGTAGTTGCCGTTACCGGCTTTACTGTCAGCTCTAATGCTATTGCAGCCTCTACTGTTGCTGAAGACAACAAAATTCCTTTTGTAGCCGCTGCTACTACGAACCCGAAAGTTACTTTGGATGAAAAGACCGGCAAAGCGAAAAATTATGTTTTCCGTGTTTGCTTCATTGATCCTTTCCAAGGTACTGTAGGAGCCAACTTTATCCTGAACACCCTTAAATTGCAAAAAGCTGCTATCATGATTGACAATTCCAGTGACTATAGCAAAGGCTTGTCAAAATTCTTTAAAGAAGCCTATACAAAAGGGAACGGTACGATTGTAGCGGAAGAAGCTTACCTGCAAAAAGATCAGGACTTCAAAACCATTCTTGTTAAAATCAAGAGCACTAATCCAGATGTAATCTATGTACCAGGCTATTATGAAGAAGTAGGTAAAATTGTTAAACAGGCTCGCGAACTTGGCATAACTGCTCCTTTCGTTGGTGGTGACGGCTGGGATTCACCCAAATTGGTTGAAATCGGCACAGCTGCTGCTCTGAATAACACTTTCATGACCAACCATTACTCCGTAGAAGACACCAGCTCAGCTTCAAAAGCCTTTGTTGACGCTTATAAAAAAGAATACGGCCAAGTACCGGATGCGATGGCAGTTTTGGGCTATGACGCAATGTATGTTCTCATCGACGGAATCAAACGCGCCAACAGCGCTGAACCCGGCAAAATCCGCGATGCACTGGCTGCAACAAAAGAGTATCCTGCTGTAACAGGCAAAATCAGTCTGAACGAAAATCATGATGCTGTTAAATCCGCTGTTATCCTTGAATTGAAAGACGGCAAACAGACTTTTAAATCAACTGTAAATCCCTAAATAGTACAGAAAAAAACCGTGCCAAATAAATGGCACGGTTTTTTTATTGTTGATTAATTCTAGGCCGTTCAGAAAGTCTCAGATGCTAGGAAGGCCGAGGAAGCGAGCGAAGACAGTACAGCGACGGTACGACGAGTGAGCTCCCGCAGGCCTGACAACGCAGATGGGGCTTTATCAACGGCCGTTTTTTATTTCTTTACCTGGTGGATTACCCGGCCAGTAGCCTGGTGTGTAGGCGTAACGGTGACTTCACAAATCTGCACATGTGCCGGAACGCTTGCTGAGTATAAAACAACATCCGCGATATCCTCTGCTGTTAGAGGCGTAATCCCTTCATAAACGGCAGAGGCTTTTTGTTCGTCGCCATGGAAGCGGACGATACTGAAGTTTGTTTCTACCATTCCTGGCTGAATTGTTGTTACCCGGATGGGGGTATCAACAACATCCATGCGGAGGCCATCACTGATAAATTTTACTGCTGCTTTGGTGGCACAATATACTGCGCCACCCGGATATGCGTGGATGCCGGCGATCGAACCAATATTAATCACCTGACCGTTAACCTCATTGGCAAGCATGAGGGGGACGATCTTTCTTGTTAAATATAACAGCCCTTTAATGTTCGTATCAATCATGGCATCCCAGTCAGCAAGGTAACCTTCATGCAGTTTTTCCATTCCTCTGGCTAATCCGGCATTGTTAATGAGAATGTCAATTTTTTGCCATTCTTGCGGCAGAGAGCTGCAGACTTCATTAACCGCATCTTTATCCTGAACATCAAGCTGCAAGGTTAAGGTGTCGGTACCATACCTGGTTTTCAGGTCCTTGGCAATTTCACTAAGCTTTTCACTGTTTCTTGCACATAAAATGAGTTTTGATCCTGCTTTGGCAAAAACCTCAGCGCAGGCCAGACCAATTCCACTGCTGGCACCACTGATAAATACAAGCTTGTCTTTTAGTACTTGCATGCAGACACCCTCCCCAAACCATAATTTGTCAATACCTTTATTATAGGAAAACACGCTGCGCAACGCAAGGCTAATAAAAGGAATTTCAGATCGCTAGAAACTTCGTCCCCAGGCCGTTCAGAAAGTTCCAGATGCTAGAAAGGCCGAGGAAGCAGAGCGAAGACAGTACAGCGCGGGTACGGCGAGTGAGCTCCCGCAGGCCTGAATGCGAAGTCCCTGGCACTTTAGTGTCTTAGAACTCGGGTACAACGCAGATGGGGCTTTATCAACGGCCTGTAAAGGAATTTACTGGTGCAGAAAGCTGCATTCACAGAGTATAATAAAAAGAAGAGATATGAGGAGGCTGGGAGAATGAAGCTACCGGTTATTGATTTGCATTGTGATACCATCCTGGAATTATATGATAATCCTGAAAAAGGCAATTTACGAAAAAGCAGCTTATGTGTTGATATTGGCAAATTACAATCGGCTCCTGCCAAAGCTCAGTTCTTTGCTCTATATATTGATGCCAAACGGCCGGAAGATCCTTTGGAGCAGTGTCTGGCGATGGCTGATCTGTTTCACACCGAACTTGCCCACAATCAGGATGTTATACGCTTGGCTGCTAATGCACAAGAAATGAATGAGAATTGGAATAAGAATATTATTTCCGCTTTTCTCACCATCGAAGAAGGAGCGGCGATAAAAGGCAGTTTGGCTAACCTTAGGAATTTTTACCGCCTTGGAGTACGCTTAATAACGCTGACGTGGAATTATCCCAATGAAATCGGGTTTCCTAATAGTAGTCCTGAGTTTCAAACACGGGGCCTGACCGAGCGGGGCCGCGAAGTGGTGGCAGAAATGAATCGCCTGGGGATGCTGATCGACGTGTCTCATCTTTCGGATCAGGGCTTCTTTGATGTAGCTCAGCTTTCCCAAAAGCCTTTTCTGGCCTCTCACTCTAATGCCCGGACCATTACTGGTCACAGCCGTAATCTAACAGATGAAATGATCCGGCTGCTGGCGGAGAGAGGTGGAGTGATGGGCCTTAATTTCGCACAGGCTTTTTTAGGCGAATCATCTGTCAGCCGGATAGAGGATATGGTCAGGCATCTTCGCCACATCTATCAGACCGGCGGGATTGAGGTTATGGCTCTGGGGAGTGATTTTGACGGTATTAATCCGGCAGTTGAGGTAGAGAATATCGGCCAAATAGGCAAGCTTCTGGAAGCGATGGAGAAAGCAGGCTTTTCTGAAGATGAAATCGAAAAAATTGCTTGGCGTAATGCAGAACGGCTTATTCGGGATACACTAGTACCATATCAGCCCTAAAAATATAATCACAGTAAGTGAGGTCTGACCAGATGAATCTATTAAAAACCGATTTTGCCATTATTGGTGATACGGATACAATGACAGGTGAATTTCCCATGGATACCGGCGAAGCCGGTATTGAAATACTGGCTGATGAAATGGTTTTTGAAACGCCTTATGGGCAAAGTCCGGTTTTTCGTTTGTTTGCCCTTGATGGTCGTCAGGTTATTACCTGTCGGCTGCAAGGGGGATCGCTTATAAATGATCAAAGCGAGGAAGTACGCCGCGTGTTCTGGGTACTCAGGGAAGTCGGAGTCAAGCGGATTGTGGCTCCGGGCTGTGTACGAGGAGTTAATCATTTGCTGGAAACGGGAGATATTGTCGTTCCTGAGGACTATATTAATCTTTCTCCGCACAGCCATGTTTTTTTAGAAGGAAATGACCGGTTGGTGATGGAAGATGCTCTTTGTCCGGAGGTACGCGAACAGCTGGTACGGACCGCCCGGGAACAGGGGGAAGCACGCATTTTTAAACGCGGTGTATATGCCGTTAACAGTGGTTCTCCCGGTGAGAGTTCAGCAGAGCTTGCCCTGCTTAAGGGCCAAGCGGATATGACCGGACGCCGCTTATGCCCGGAAGTATATCTAGCCAGGCAAATCGGGGCATGCTATGCAGGTATTTATGTGGTAGCAGGCAACCCGGCGGCAGTTGATGCTGCACTGCTTAATCCGATTATTATTGGTACCGTGCGCAACTTGGCGGTACTGGGAAAATGTGATTGTAAAGCATTAGCAAAAGAGATGCAATGAGATATTTACACGCTAGGCGAGATGTGATATAGTTTGGGAATATCGAAAGGGACAGGGAGGATAAAATGGAAAATAAAGAACTAGTGCTTGTTATGGATTTCGGGGGCCAATACAGCCAACTAATAGCCCGGCGGATTCGCGAATGCGGTGTATATTGCGAAATTGTGCCTTTTAATACGCCTGTTGCTAAAATCGTGGAGCGTCAGCCGAAGGGCATTGTTTTCTCCGGCGGTCCGTCCAGTGTATATAGTGAAGGAGCACCTCGCTGCGAGCAGGAAGTATTTAACCTGAACATACCGATATTTGGTATTTGCTACGGTATGCAGCTTACTACTTACATGCTGAATGGACAAGTTGCTCATGCTACTTCCCGCGAATATGGTAATACCCGTTTAACCATCGATAAAAGCGAAGGCTTGTTCGACCAATTAAGCGGTGATACGCAGGTGTGGATGAGTCACGGTGATTATGTTGCCGCAGCTCCGGAAGGATTTACTGTAACAGCACATACCAGCAGCACCCCTGTTGCCGCTATTGCTAATGAGCAGCTGCGGATCTATGGTGTTCAGTTCCACCCGGAAGTGGTTCACACTCCGGAAGGTATGAAAATGATCCGTAACTTCCTGTTTACCACTTGTGGCTGTAAAGGCGACTGGGATATGGGATCTTACGTTGATATTGCCGTTCAGCAAATCCGTGAGCAAGTAGGCAATAAAAAAGTGCTTTGCGCCCTAAGCGGCGGAGTAGATTCTTCGGTTGCGGCAGTACTGGTACATAAAGCAATCGGCGATCAATTGACCTGCGTTTTTGTTAATCATGGTTTCCTGCGCAAAGGTGAGGCTGAGCAAGTTGTTAAAACCTTCCGTGAAGGCTTCCACATGAACCTGGTTTATGCCGAAGTTGTGGATCGCTTCCTGACCCGTATGGAAGGCATTACCGAACCGGAGCAGAAGCGTAAAATCATCGGGGAAGAATTCATTCGTGTCTTTGAGGCCGAATCAGCCAAGCTGGGAGATATTGAATTCCTGGTGCAGGGCACACTGTATCCTGACGTTATTGAAAGCGGTACGGCCACTGCGGCAGTCATTAAAAGCCATCACAATGTAGGCGGCTTGCCGGAAGACATGAAATTCAAACTGATTGAGCCTTTGCGCGACCTGTTCAAAGATGAGGTGCGTGCATTGGGCCGTGAGCTCAATCTGCCCGAAGATATTGTCGGCCGTCAGCCGTTCCCAGGACCTGGACTGGCTATCCGCATCATTGGTGAAGTAACGGAAGAGCGCCTGGAAATTCTGCGCGAAGCGGATGCTATCGTGCACCAGGAAATTAAGCTTGCCGGCTTGTATAACAAAGTATGGCAGTCGTTTGCCGTATTGCCGGCAATGAAGAGCGTTGGCGTCATGGGCGATGAGCGGACTTATGCCTATACGGTCGGTCTCAGAGTTGTGTCTTCTGAAGATGGCATGACAGCCGATTGGGTTCGTCTGCCTTACGAAGTCATTGACTCCATCTCGCGCCGCATTGTAAATGAGGTAAAAGGGGTTAACCGCATTGTGTATGATGTGACCTCCAAACCACCGTCCACCATTGAATGGGAATAAGCATTGTCGCTTATTTCCGAACGATAAACAACAATCGCATAAAATAGTTCACTTTTTTGTTGACACTCTTTGTCGGAAACTGGTACAATAAGTTACGTAAATTCCATATAGCTCGTATAATTTTGAGGATATGGCTCAAAGAGTCTCTACCGGACAACCCTAAATTGTCCGACTACGGGTGAACGTGTATCAGGGGGTTCCGCAGCTTATTTACTATTGGCTGGACTGCGACCTTATGGTACAAGCGCTCTATAGCAGCGTTACACCGAAGGGTAAAAGCCCAGGCGGAAAAGTTTTGCTCAAAATTCAGAAGCAACTTTTCCTGTCTGGGCTTTTTTAATTAAACCGGACGGTGCTGGCAATACTGTTAGAGCTACACTTATAAAAGGGAGAGAAAAGAATGCTAGAAAAGTTGTTTTCCCTTAACGCCCGTAAAACTGACGTTAAGACAGAGGTCATGGCAGGTATCACGACGTTCATGACAATGGCCTACATCCTGTTTGTTAATCCCAGTATTTTAAGTTCAGCCGGTATGGATAAAGACGCTGTGCTGCTTGCGACTGCGCTGGGCGCCGGTATCGTAACCATAATGATGGGTGTTTTTGTAAATTATCCGATAGCGTTAGCTCCCGGCATGGGCTTGAATGCCTTTTATGCATTTACCGTTGTTATCGGCATGGGTGTTTCCTGGCAAATTGCTTTGGGCGCCGTATTTATTTCTGGTCTTATTTTTGTTCTTCTCACTGTTACCAATGTGCGCCAATTGCTGGTAGAAGGTATGCCTTCTTCCCTGAAACACGCGATTACTGTCGGTATTGGCCTGTTCATTACCATTATCGGGTTGAAGCTTTCTGGTATTATGAGTATCCGTTTGTCCCTCATTCCGCCTACTTTGGAAAAAATTGTTGCCGCTAAAGGCAACGGAACGCCTCTTAGCTTTGAAACTATTATTGAAATGGGCAAGCTTGCCCATCCAGAAGTACTTGTAGCTATTTTCGGGCTGCTGTTCATTGGTGTTTTAATGGCCCGCAATGTGAAAGGCTCTATGCTGATCGGCATTGTTGTGACTACTATTTTGGCCATCGCCATAGGTATTGTGAAGGTACCTGCCGGTTTCAGTCCTGTTGCTATTCCTGATTTCAGCAAGAATGCTTTTTTTGCGCTGGACATCTGGGGCGCTTTGAATATGGGCTTATTAACGATTATTTTCACGTTCACTTTTGTTGAACTGTTCGATACCATGGGAACGCTGGTGGGTACTGCCACTAAAGCGGGCCTTATGGACAAAAAAGGCAAGTTTCCCGGCATTGGCAAAGCGATGCTTGTTGATGCTACCGGTGTCAGTCTGGGTGCCCTTTTGGGTACAAGCACGATTACTGCCTTTGTTGAAAGTGCTGCCGGTGTCGGTGCTGGCGGCCGTACTGGTCTTACTGCCGTTGTTTGCGGTATTCTGTTCTTGTTATCCCTGTTCTTTATTCCAATTGCCGGTCTGATTCCGGATGCTGCGACTGCTCCTGCCCTGATTATCGTGGGTGCGCTCATGATGGAATCAGTGCGCCATATTGACTTTGGCGATTTTACGGAAAGTCTGCCTGCATTCTTGACGATCATCATGATGCCTTTTACCTACAGTATCGCCAATGGTGTTTCGGCCGGGCTGGTTGTCTATCCGCTGCTCAAGCTGATTAGCGGACGGGGCCGGGAAGTACACTGGATCGTTTATGTTCTGGCTGTACTTGTGGTATTGCGCTTTGCCTTCTTATCTGAATAGCGATTGACTCAATAAGCGAAAAATAACCCAGATACGAAGACAAAAAATCTTCCGTATCTGGGTTTTAAACTCTCCGGTTTAACCGGAAAAGAAAGGATGGATTTATCAATGAAAGTTGCCATTATTATGGGTAGTGACTCAGATCTGCCCGTATTGCAGCCCGCCCTGGATACTCTGAAGGAATTTGGCATTGCGATGGAAGTTCTGGTAGCCTCTGCTCACCGGACACCTGACAAAGTGCATACCTTTACTGCCGGTGCTGCAGAACGGGGTGTACAGGTGATCATTGCCGCTGCCGGTGCCGCTGCTCATTTACCTGGAGTCGTGGCTAGCTTTACTACCCTGCCGGTTATCGGCATACCGGTAAATAGCACATCGGTGGGAGGCTTGGATGCCTTACTCAGCATTGTTCAAATGCCTGCAGGTATTCCTGTCGCTACCATGGCGATTAACGGAGCAAAGAATGCCGCGCTCTTTGCAGTGCAGATTCTAGCTACCGCTAACCGGGAAGTGGCGCTCCGGCTGGTTGATTACCGGTCAACAATGGCAGCTGAAGTAGAAAGAAAAAACGCTGCGCTGCAAGAAAAGCTTGCTGCGCAAGCATAATAATGAATTAGGGGGATGGAAATGATGAAACAGCCAATTTATGAAGGAAAAGCCAAGATGATGTACACAACTGACAATGCTGATGAGCTATTGGTGTACTACAAGGACGATGCTACTGCGCTGAATGGATTGAAAAAAGGGACTATCGGCGACAAAGGAATCATGAACAATAAAATATCCGCTTTCTTCTTCAACCTGCTGAGCCAGCATGGGATTGCCCATCATTTTATCCGCCTGGTCAGTGACCGGGAAATGCTGGTCAAAAGCCTGACAATTTTGCCTGTGGAAGTAGTCGTACGCAATATTAGTGCAGGTTCACTGGCAAAGCGCATTGGCTGGGAAGAAGGCAGAAAAATGCCGCAAACAATTGTTGAACTTTATTACAAAGATGATGAACTGGGGGATCCACTGATCAACCATTATCATATTCGCGCTTTAGGGCTTGCAACCGACGAACAGGTACATGCTATGGAAGAGATGGCTCTTAAGATCAACGAAATATTATCAGCTTACTTGCTTACGAAAAAAATTGAACTGATCGATTTCAAACTGGAATTTGGCGTGCATAAAGGACAAGTCCTGCTTGGGGATGAAATATCTCCCGATACTTGCCGGTTCTGGGATAGTGAAACAAAACAAAAACTGGATAAAGATCGCTTCCGCCGGGATCTCGGTAATGTGGAAGATGCTTACAAAGAAATATTGCGCCGTTTAACAGGCGAGGAATTATAAAACGCAAGCAAACAACTTGCAGATAAGGAGAGTGGTTCAATGGTTTATGATAATGAAAGCGATAAGCTGCGGGAAGAATGTGGAGTCTTTGGTGTCTACGGTGAGCTTGACAACATGCCGTTGAGCATTTACTGGGGGTTGTTCGCTCTCCAGCACCGGGGTCAGGAAAGCGCGGGAATGGCGCTGACTGATGGTGACTATATGGATGTACATCGGGGTATGGGCCTGGTAGGAGAAGTCTTTCATGAACTGCCGGACAAGCCCAGCCGTATTGGGATCGGCCATGTCCGGTACTCAACAACCGGATCGAGCCTGCTTGCCAATACGCAGCCTTTATTAGTTCGCTTTGCCGGTGGCCCAATCAGTTTGGCTCATAATGGAAATCTCACCAACGCCCTGGAAATACGGGAGCGCTTGGAGCAAAGCGGCAGCGTTTTTCAAACCTCGATTGACAGTGAGGTGGTGGTTAACCTAATCGCCCGCTCCGGTCGGGCTACGATTGAAGAAAAAATTACGGAAAGTGTTTTGCAAATTCAGGGAGCCTATTGCCTGGTTATTATGACCCGGGACAAGCTGATCGGTGTTCGTGATCCTCATGGATTCCGGCCGCTTTGTATTGGCAAGCTGAATGGCAGCTGGATTATTTCTTCCGAATCCTGTGCCTTGGATACCGTTGGAGCTGAGTTCGTCCGTGATGTCGAACCTGGCGAAATGGTGGTGATTGACGAAACCGGTCTCAAATCCTACCGGTTCGCTCCACAGGATAAAAAAGCACTTTGCATTTTTGAATATATTTATTTTGCCCGTCCAGACAGCGTCATCGATGGACAAAGCGTCTATCAGGCTCGTCTTGCTATGGGACGTCAGCTGGCCCGTGAAAGCGGCTTTAAAGCGGATATGGTCATATCCGTACCCGACTCGGGAACGGCGGCCGCAATTGGCTTTAGTTATGAAGCGGGAATTCCTTATGCTGAAGGCTTGATCAAAAACCGGTATATTGGGCGTACGTTTATTCAGCCTGAACAGAAGAAGCGCGATCTTGGCGTAAGGATTAAATTAAATGCCGTTAAATCAATCGTTAACAATAAATCGATTGTGCTGGTTGATGACTCGATTGTACGGGGAACCACCAGCGGCAAAATTGTCCGTATGCTTAAAGAGGCAGGCGCTAAAGAAATTCACATGTGTGTCAGTTCTCCGCCGATATCTTTTCCCTGTTATTATGGGATTGACACCTCTATCCGCAAAGAATTGATTGCCTCTTCGAAGGCAGTGGAAGAGATCCGGCAGTTTATCGGCGCCGATTCGCTGCATTATATATCATTAGAGGGACTCTATCAGTCCTTGAGTGATGTCAAATACGACGATATGTGTTATGCCTGCTTTAACAGCCGTTATCCGGCAGATATTCCCTGTGAACACCGGGAGGGAGGAGAAAAGTATGTCTTCGAATAACAATAACAGCAATAAAGGGTTAACTTACCGGGATGCCGGGGTAGATATTGATGCAGGCAACCGGACAGTAGAGCTAATGAAAGCTGATGTCCGTGCCACATACCGGCCTGAAGTAATGGGGGACATTGGCGGCTTTGGCGGGCTTTTTGCGCTTAACGCTGCCAAATACCGTGAACCGGTGCTGGTGTCGGGTACGGATGGCGTAGGAACAAAATTGCGCATAGCCCTGATGGCCGGCAAGCATGATACGATTGGTCAGGATGTCGTGGCCATGAGTGTCAATGATATTTTAGTTCAGGGAGCAGAACCGCTCTTTTTTCTGGATTACATTGCCGTAGGCAAGCTGGAGCCCGCGCAAGTAGCCACCATCGTGTCAGGTGTAGCCCGGGCCTGCAAGGAATCAGGCTGTGCTCTCCTTGGCGGTGAGACTGCAGAAATGGCCGGGTTTTATGCAGCAGGAGACTATGATATTGCTGGTTTCGCTGTCGGAGTTGCCGAAAAGAGCAAGCTGATTACGGGAGAAACGATTCGTCCTGGCGATAAATTAATCGGCTTGCCGTCAACAGGCCTCCATTCGAATGGGTTTTCGCTTGTCCGTAAAATATGTTTTGATATTAAGCAAATGTCGGTAGAAGACTATATTCCTTCACTCGGACGCCCGCTAGGCGAGGAACTGCTAGTTCCAACCCGCCTGTACCCCAAGGTTTGCCTGCCATTAATTGAAGAATTTACGATTAAAGGTATGGTCCATATTACAGGCGGCGGTTTTTATGATAATATTCCCCGGATAATGCCTGAGGGCTGCAATGTGGAAGTAGACACTGCAAGCTGGCCGCAGCTGCCGGTCTTCAACTTACTGCAGCAGTGGGGCAATGTTGACTGGCCGGAAATGTACCGTACCTTTAATATGGGGATCGGTATGATTCTTGTGGTTGGTGCTGATGAGGCTGAGCGGGTACTGGCTCACTTGGCTGAGCGCCACGAACCGGCGTACCTGATCGGACAGGTAACGGAAGGTGACGGACAAGTGATTCTCAGGGGAGGCTCTTTTGGTGACTAAGGTGAAAATCGGCATCCTTGCTTCCGGGCGGGGCAGCAATGCCCAGGCTATTCTTGACTCCATTGCAGCAGGGGTAATCAACGGCCAGGTTGCGGTCATCATTAGTGATAACCCAACGGCTCAGGTGCTGGAACGAGCTGAGAAACAGCAAATTCCCGCCTGCTGCATCGAACGGTCTGCTTTTAGCGATAAGCGACGGTTTGAGGAAGCCTTAGCTGCAGAACTAGAGCGGCATGGTGTACAATTGGTCGTGCTTGCGGGGTTCATGAGACTCTTAAGCCCTCATTTTATCAGCCGTTTCCCCCGGAAAATTATGAACATTCATCCCTCGCTGCTGCCGGCTTTCCCCGGGCTAGATGCACAGGGCCAGGCCATCCGGTATGGTGCTAAGGTATCAGGCTGCACTGTTCACTTTGTTGACGAAGGAATGGATACGGGACCAGTCATTCTGCAGCAGGCGGTAGCTGTTGCTAGTGATGATACTCCCCAAAATCTGTCGGAACGCATTCTGCAGGTTGAGCATGAACTTTATCCCCGGGCGGTTCAGTTATTTTGTCAGGGACGCCTGCATTGCGAGAGCCGCATTGTGCGAATTGATGCTGCCAAGGAGGAAGAAAAATGAAAATCAAACGGGCACTGCTTAGTGTTTCCGATAAAACAGGACTGATTGAATTCGCCCGTGAACTCCATGAAATGGGTGTTGAAATTATCTCAACCGGCGGTACGATGAAAGCACTGCGTGACGCTGGTATTCCTGTTATCTATGTGAGTGATGTTACTGGTTTTCCGGAAATTATGGACGGCAGGGTCAAAACGCTTAACCCTTTCATCCATGGCGGCATTCTGGCAATTCGCGATAACGGCGACCATGTAGCAGCAATGGAGAAGCATGGCATTACCGGGATTGATATGGTAGTTGTAAATCTTTATCCGTTTCGCCAGACCATTGCCAACCCTGAGGCAACGCTCAGCGATGCAATCGAGAACATTGATATTGGCGGACCAGCAATGATCCGGGCCGCTGCTAAGAACTTCAACTATGTAACGGTTGTTGTTAATCCTGCCCGTTATGAGACAGTACTTGCTGCGCTCAGACAAGAGGGTACTGTAGCAGCTGAGCTGCGCATGGCTCTGGCGCAGGAAGCTTATGGACATACAGCCGAATATGACGCCTGCATCAGCCGCTATTTGGCAGCACAGGCCGGGGAGAACTTATTTCCTGACAAGCTCCACCTGGTGTATGAGAAGGTGGAAAATCTGCGGTACGGTGAAAACCCTCATCAGCAGGCAGCCTTCTATAAAGAATGCGGTACTAAGGGCCAGGGAATTGCTCATGCCCGCCAATTGCACGGTAAGGAATTATCTTTTAATAATATTGTTGACCTGGAAGCTGCCTGGACAATTGTAAATGATTTCGATGAGCCGGCAGCAGCGATCATTAAACACACTAACCCTTGCGGCACCGGCATTGGGAGCACCATTGCCGAAGCTTACAATAAAGCATATACAGCAGATCCGGTTTCCGCTTTTGGCGGAATAGTCGCAGTGAACCGTTCCGTAGACAAAGCAGCTGCCGATGAGATGAGTACGCTGTTTCTGGAAGCAGTCATTGCACCGGCTTTCGCTCCGGAGGCGCTTGCTATTCTGACCACTAAAAAGAATTTGCGTCTTCTCGAAGCTCCGTCGCTTGCCAAAGGCGAAGAAGCAGATCTAAAAAAGGTATCAGGCGGCCTGCTGATGCAGCAAATGGACCGGTCTGTTGAACAGACCGGAGAGTACCGGGTAGTGACTAAACGTCAGCCAACCGAAACTGAGTGGCACCAATTGGTATTTGCCTGGAAAGTGGTAAAACACGTCAAATCCAATGCTATTGTAGTAGCAAACCAGAATAAGACGCTCGGTGTCGGGGCGGGTCAGATGAACCGGGTTGGCGCAGCAGCAATTGCGCTGGAGCAGGCAGGTGCTGCCGCGAATGGTGCGGTGTTATCTTCTGATGCTTTTTTCCCGTTCGGAGACACGGTAGAAGCAGCGGCTAAAGCTGGTATAACGGCGATTATTCAGCCTGGCGGCTCGGTGCGGGACGAAGAATCCATTACTGCAGCGGACAAATATGGAATTGCGATGGTGTTTACCGGCATACGTCATTTTAAACATTAGGAGGATTGCCATGCGTGTACTGGTTATTGGCGGCGGCGGCCGCGAGCATGCTTTAGTATTCAAGCTGTCACAAAGTCCGCAAGTGGATGAGATCTATTGCATTCCTGGTAATCCCGGTATTGCAGCATTAGCCTGCTGTGTAGAAATGGATATCGCTGACAATGCTGCGCTGGCGCAGTTTGCCAGACAGCATGATATCGGCTTGACGGTAGTAGGACCTGAGATACCGCTGGTAAACGGCATATGTGACTACTTTGCCAATCAGGGGTTGGCTGTGTTTGGACCCTCTCGGGCGGCAGCCCAAATTGAAGGCTCCAAGACCTTTGCCAAGGATTTAATGCGTAAATACAATATACCCAGTGCCCGTTATGCAACCTTCACCTTAGCTGAAGAGGCCAAAGCATATATCCGGGAGCAGGGAGCACCCATTGTCGTTAAAGCCGATGGTTTGGCGGCAGGCAAAGGTGTGGTAGTGGCCCTGGACGTGGATGAGGCCTTGACTGCAGTCGATACGATGATGACAGAACGGATCTTCGGCGATGCCGGAACGGTCATTGTAGTCGAGGAGTTCATGGAGGGAGAAGAGGCATCTCTCTTGGCCTTTACTGACGGCTATACGGTAGTTCCCATGGTAGCTGCGCAGGATCACAAGCGCATCTTCGATAATGATGCCGGTCCTAACACAGGCGGTATGGGTACATATGCTCCTGCGCCGGTAGTAACGGAAGCTTTAAAAGAGCAAATTGTTCGCGAAGTTTTGCAGCCTGCCGTTGAGGCCATGCGCAAAGAAGGCTGTCTCTATAAGGGCTGCCTCTATGCAGGCTTAATGATTACAGCTGAAGGTCCCAAGGTAGTAGAATTCAATGCCCGCTTCGGCGATCCCGAAACCCAGGTTGTTTTGCCGCTGCTCAAAACCGATTTGATGGCCGTTTTAATGGCTTGCGTAAATGGTACGCTTGCGGATACTGCGATTGAATGGTCTGAAGAAGCGGCAGTATGCGTCGTTTTGGCTGCAGGCGGATATCCAGGCTGGTATCAGAAAGGGCATGTCATCAGCGGCATTGAAAACGCAGAACAGCAGGGAGCACTGGTATTCCAAGCCGGTACTGCCAGTGAGAAAGGCAGCGTTGTTACCGCCGGAGGCCGTGTGTTGGGCGTGACCGCTGTGAGCGGGAGTATTGCAGATGCTGTGGATAAAGTCTATGGTGCCATCCCGCAAATTCACTTTACGGATATGCAATATCGCCGCGATATTGCCCATCGTGCATTAAGACGGTAACAGGCAGGTGTCATAATGGATATCGGCGGCTGGATGTTAAATATTGTCATGCTTGTCATTTTGCTAGGCGGCTTTTTACTGACCGTAATTGGCCTGCCCGGTAACTGGCTGATTTTCTTTACTGCCTTAGGCTATGGCTTTTACTATGATTTTACCGGTTTTACGGTAAATTTGGTGCTGCTGTTACTGGGCTTGCTGCTTGTCGGCGAGATTGTGGAATTCATTGCCGGTGCTTTGGGAGCACGCAAACAAAAGGCTTCTACGCTGGCTACGGTGGCTGCTTTTATCGGTGGTATTACCGGAGCTGTGGCAGGTACGGCTGTGCTCCCGATCATCGGCTCTTTGCTTGGCGCCTTTGCCGGTGCTTTTGGAGCGAGCTATCTGGCGGAATACCTGATTACCGGCAATCGCGACCAGTCTCACCGGGTGGCAAAAAGCGTTTTAGCCGGGCAAGTGGCTGGTATGGTTGTCAAAATGGCGATAGCCATTGCAATGGCTATAACGATAGCGGTTAATCTCATATGGAATAAAATGTAACCTTATTCACCACCTTACCTTCATCCTGCTGCATAATAAATAGTAAGAGTGCGGTATCAGGGTAAGAATAAGAAAGAAGCCTTTTCTAACCGAAAAGGCTTCTTTCTTATTTATCCACTAGGTGGAAAAGGGAACAGTCCCCTTTTTTGAGCAGGAAACAAATCGAAAAAGCACGAAGATAAACTACACTACACTCTCAATGTAAAGGAGAAAAAGTTATGCAAGTTTTCCGTTCCGCTTGTCCTTATGACTGTCCGGATACCTGTGGACTGCTCATTCATGTTGATGAAGGAAAGGCCGTAAAAGTAGAAGGCGATCCGGAGCATCCCTTTACACGAGGCACGCTTTGTCCTAAGATGAATCACTATGAAAGAACGGTTCATTCTTCCCGGCGTATTGAAACACCCTTACTACGCACCGGTCCAAAGGGGAGCGATGAATTTACTGCTATTTCCTGGGATGAGGCTATTGCACATATTCAGCAGCAATGGCAGGAAATCATTGCCCAATACGGTGCTGAGGCTATTCTGCCATACTCCTATGCCGGTTCGATGGGCCAAATACAGCGCAATGCCGGGCATCCCTTTTTCTATAGTCTTGGTGCATCGCAGCTAGAGCGTACCATTTGCTCGCCTGCTAAGGGCGTTGGCTACAGTGCGGTCATGGGAAGTACGATGGCCCCTCATCCGTCAGAAATACAGGACAGTGATTTTATCATTCTCTGGGGAATACATGCACTGGCAACCAGTATTCACAGTCTTCATGATATTAAAATCGCCAGAGAACGGGGAGCAAAGGTCTGGCTGATTGACACCTATCAAACAGGGACAGCCCAAGTTGCTGATGAAACCATAGTTATCCGGCCGGGAACCGATGGGGCTTTGGCATTAGGCATGATGCATATAATCGATAGAGACAACCTGGTAGATCAGGATTTTATCGCCACCTCAGTCTTAGGCTATGAAGAACTGGCAGCGCAGATACTGCCTGACTATTCGCCGGAGGAGGTCAGCAAAATAACCGGCATAGCCGCATCCGTGATCGAAGAGTTGGCGAGACGATATGCGTCAGCGCGGGCGCCTTTTATTACACTGGGCAGCGGCATGTCACGGTATGGCAATGGAGCAATGACCATTCGGACCATCACCTGTCTCCCGGCACTGGTTGGTGCATGGGACAAAAAAGGCGGTGGTCTGTTAGCCAGTATTTCTACAGGAAGTGCCTTTGACAGCAGCCGTGTAATCCGTGAGGATTTTCAGGAAAGACCTACGCGGTCTATTAATATGAATCAAATCGGCGAGGCCTTAAATGAGCTTACCGATCCACCCATTAAGAGCCTCTATGTATATGTGTCCAATCCGGCGATTGTAGCACCTGATCAAAACCGGGTGCTCCAGGGGCTGGCACGGGAAGATCTGTTCACCGTTGTTCATGAACGGTTTATGACTGATACCGCCCTGTATGCCGATATTGTTCTGCCTGCCACTACCTCATTGGAACACAGCGATATCTACCGGGCATATGGCCACTATTGCATGCAGCGGGTTCGAGCCGTGATTGAGCCGGTAGGACAGGCAAAATCCAACTGGGAAGTCTTTTGCCTCCTTGCAGCAGCAATGGGAATTGATAAACCGTTCTTTAAGCAGTCGGCAGATGAACTCATAGACAGTATTTTAGCTAACCCGTCTTCCTGGCTGGCTGGTGCTCCTATCGATAAACTGCTCGCCGGGCTGCCGATGGAATTGCCGTTGCCTGAAGGCTATAAAACGAAATTCAATACGCCTTCCGGTAAGATTGAAATTCTCAATACCCGGAAAAAAGAGGCGCTGCCTCGCTATACCCAGCCTTATGGTGATCCAGCTGACTTTTGGCTGATTAACTCGCCGGATATTCGTTTATTGAATTCCTCTTTTAATGAACGAGCAGATTTAACGCAAAACAACAAAATGCTTCTCCAAATGAATACTGCTGATGCCGCAAGACTTAGTCTACAAGATGGCCAGCTGGTAATTGCCTATAATGAGCGGGGTGAGGTAGCTTACCAATTGAAAGTTACTGATAAAGTTCCTGCCGGAGTGGTTGTTGCCGAAGGTGTGTGGTGGCTTGAGCACACGGTCAGCCGCCGTTCCTCCAATACTCTTACTGCGCAGCGTCTAACCGACAGTGGCAAAGGCAGCACATTTTATGATGTGAAAGTCAATATCCGGGCAAGTGAGGAGTTGGTGGACCAATGCTAGCCGGGGGCTTTGCAGAATCGGCCTGCCTGGTGGGAAAGATGAAGCTTGGCGGCAATGTATATGTTGCCCAAGGCTCGATCCTCCGCTCCCTTGAGGAAGGCATTACAGTTGAAAACAGCAGCTATGTTCTGGAAAACAGTGTGATTATCGGCAATGCTGCTTTCCCCACTCATATTAAAGCGAAAACGGTCTTTGGACATAAATCCATTGTTATCGGCGCAACAATCGGGAATCTCTGTGAGATCGGCAATAACGCGCTGATTATGCCGGGCGCTGTCCTCGGTGATATGTGTATCCTGGGAGAAGGGACCTTATCCGCGAAGGAATGATTGTTCCAGACGGTAGCGTGGTGGTTGGCAGACCGGGGCGTATCATCCGTCAGCTTACTCAGCAGGACCGCGACATGGTCAAAAGGATGCGAGGTAATGACATAACCTTGCCTGTCTTCCAGGCAACTACAATAGAAAAACTGCCTGAAAAGGGGGATATGATGGGAAAGCTATATGCTTACGGCGACAAATTTCCGCAAGTTGATGAAAAGGCGGTACTATTTCCTTCAGCCGAAATCACCGGTGATGTTACAGTGGGGGCAAAAACAATTATTGGTGCCGGTGTCAAAATAATCGGTGATTCTCATGGTCCAATTCGCATTGGCAGTAATGTACAGATACTAGAAAACACAGTGCTCCATTTGCTGCCCGATAATGAGCTAATCATTGAAGATCATGTAATTATCGGACCGGGCTGCGTTGTCCATGGCTGTCACATCGGCAAAGGAAGCGTTATTGAACCAGGGGCTATCATTTGTGATAACAGTAAGCTGGGCAGCAATACATTAGTAAAAGCAGGCAGCGTGGTGAAACAAAAAAGCCACTTCCCTGAGAAAGTGGTAGTAGAAGGATTTCCGGCAGTGATTATTGAGTCGCTGACCAAAGCGCTTCAGCAGCCTTTGTGGAAGCTGGATTATGAGAAGCTGGCGGAAGGATGAATATAGTTTAAATATACATAGGTTAATATAGCAAAACGCCCTGCTGTAACAGGAGCGCTTTCGCCTTAGGAGTAGAGAGGTTACCTCCAGAATTCTCGGATGATAGATCATCTAGAGAAAGCCGCTTGAGACGGTGATAGTGTATTCAGTTTGGGACGAGTGGACACTCGTCCCATTTACATTATCTCAACTTTGATAATATGTGGATAAGAAGTAAGATGAAAAGACTCAGCAATTTAGAGTATAAAGAAAAAAGGGGACTGTCCCCTTTTTCTTAACTGCTACATAATGTATCTCAGACCTCTACCACCCCAAGGTAGAGGCCTGTCGTTCATTCTGGTAATTATGGGCAATCTGGCTTATAATGATGCTAGCTTGTACAATTGGGAGGTATCCGATATGTTGCCTGCTTTTGATCTTACGGGGAAAGTTGCCATTGTGACAGGAGCTACGCGAGGCATTGGCCGTGGGTTGGCTGAGGGGCTGGCCCAAGCGGGTGCTAATATTGTGGTTGTCAGCCGCAATAAGACTGAATGTGAACAGGCGGCGGCTGAAATTGCTGCGCTTGGAGTGAAAACACTGGCCGTACCGGCAGATATAACAAAACTAGCCGATATTCAACAGTTAGTGGCGAAAACGCTGGAAGTTTTTCCGGTCATTGATATTCTGGTCAATAATGCCGGTAATGCGATAACAAGGCGGGCAGAAGAGGTAACCGAAGAAGACTGGGATCATGTAGTAAACCTGGATCTAAAAGGGGTCTTTTTCTGCTGCCAGGCAGTCGGCCGGGAGATGATCAAGCAAAACCATGGTAAAATCATTAATGTATCTTCTATCTTGGGCTTAGTGGGCGAGAAAATGGTTGCTCCTTATTGTGCTGCCAAAGGCGGGGTTATTCAAATGACGAAAGCGCTGGCTCTGGAGTGGGCTCGCTATCATATTCAGGTTAACGCCCTCTGTCCCGGCTATGTAGAGACGGCAATTAATGCAGAAGAGTTGAAAAATGAGAAAGTCCGACAATATTTAGTCGGCAAGACTGCCGCGAAACGGCTGGGGAATGTGGAGGATATGCAGGGCGCTGTTGTTTATATGGCCTCTGCAGCCGCAAACTACATGACCGGTCAGGTGATGACGGTAGACGGCGGCTGGAGCGCACAGTAACATTTGCATACTATTTAGCAGGATTAACACTACTTCAGGAGGCTTATTCGTTGAAGATTAAAACAAAACTTATACTTGGCTACATGCTTGTTGGCTTATTGAGCGCAGTGGTAGCTGCGGCGGCAATATACGGATTTGACCAGATCAAAGACCGGTATCAAACGATTATTAAAGAAGAAGAAATTACCATTGTTAAGCTGAGGGAGATTCAATACTACTTTACCGGGCAGGCAAATGATGAGCGCGGATTTTTACTTACCGGCAGCCTTGAATTTCAAAAAGAAATCGGTGAAAAGTCGGAGAATGTTAAGAAGCGCCTTGAACTGTTGAAAAAACTGAGCGATACCGACAAAGAAAGGGAATTGCTCGACAAGATTGATAAAGCCCATTCAGATTTTACGACAATCAACTTTACGGTTATTGATTTCTACATGAAAGGTAAGGCAGAAGAGGCAAAAAGGCTGTCTTTTAATGAAGGCAGACAAACACGCAAGTCCTTAGAATCAAGCTTTAATGAGCTGGTACAAATTCAAGAGGCGACAATGGCGGAAAGAATTGCAGCGGCTGAACAGCGGTCTGGTTTTCTGGTCATAGTCATTATCGGTGTTGCAATCGGGGCTGTGCTTGCCGGTACGTTTGCCGGGATCATGATTGCCCGGCTGATTGTCAGACCAATTGATATCCTGCACCATGAGCTCATTAAGCTTGCTGAAAACGGCGGTGACTTGACTCAGACTATTCAGGTGACGAGTCGGGATGAAATTGGTGAGCTGGCAAAGGCAGTGAACCGGTTTTTGGCTGATTTACGCCAGATTATGGTGCAGGTACTGAATTCTGCGGGCACGATGGCGGCTTCAACGCAGCAGCTGTCGGCAAGTGCTTCCGAATCGGCGCAAGCTTCCAATCAGGTAGCTGCGACGATTACTCAGGTTGCTGCCGGAGCATACCGTCAGCTGGCAGCCGTCGCGTCAGCCTCGACAATTGCAGAGAATATTGCAGCAGAAATCAAACAAGCGGCAGCCAATACGGACACAGTTGCAGGTACTGCAGGCAAGGCGGCCGAATCAACACAAAATGGCCGTCAGGCAATTGAGCAGGCAGTTGATCAAATGGCTGGTATAGATGAAGCAGTAGCAAAATCAGCTAAAGTTGTGGCCAAGCTGGGCGAGCGATCTCAGGAAATCGGTCAGATTATCGATACTATTTCCGGTATTGCCGGACAGACCAATTTACTAGCCTTAAATGCGGCAATAGAAGCCGCACGGGCAGGGGAGCAAGGCAGAGGCTTTGCCGTAGTGGCGGAAGAAGTACGCAAGCTTGCCGAACAATCCCAGCAGGCCGCCAAACAGATTGCCGCACTGATCGGTGAAATCCAGCATGATACGGACGATGCTGTTATTGCCATGAATGAGGGCACACGGGTTGTTGCTGCCGGATCTGTAGTGGTCAATCAGGCCGGACAGGCATTTCAGGAAATTGCTGCTTATGTCGGGCAGGTTTCCACGCAAGTGCGGGATATATCCGGCGTTGTTAAGCAGACAGCGGCCGATAGCAGGCAGATTGTTTCTTCCGTACAGGAAATCAGTCAGGTTAGTGAAGAAACCGGAGCACATACGCAGACCGTTTCTTCCGTAACAGAAGAGCAATCGGCATCTGCCCAGGAAATTGCGGCTGCCAGCCAGGCATTGGCTAATCTTGCAGAAGATTTGACGCAGATTATCGGCAAATTCAAGGTGTAATTGACGATAAGTATTAGACTTTAAAAAGTAAGGGACTGCTTTGCTGTTAAGCAAAGCAGTCCCTTTTGGATTAACTTAACGTACAAGGCGCTGTAAGGCCTCTCTACAGTTGCCAGTATAACTGCCGCCGTGGTAGCAGATGATTTGCTCGATATCATAAGTGAGCAGCTTTTTAATAGACTCTTTAGCGGTAGCCATATCCAATGTATATTGCGGATTGGCCATCGCGAGGTCGCTATTCTCCATTGTCAGTGCATCGCCAGTAATAAGCGTTTTATAGTCATGCAGATAAAGGGAAATATGTCCGGGCATATGGCCGGGAGTGGCGACGACTTCGATGCCGCCGCAGCAATCAAGGCGTGCTTTGTCGCTTACGCAGCAATCAACAGCAACGTGCTTCATTTCCTGCAGCTTCTGCTGAAAGTTTCTGGCGAAATCCTTCTGCTCTTCCGGCAATGTGGGGTAGATGTCTTCGGCTTGCTGCAGGCGCAGGGATTTTCGTCTGCCGCTGATATATGGCTCTTCTATACAGGAGGCAATTATTTGTACCTGGGGATAGGCTTGCTTGAATTCTGCCAGAGCACCCATATGGTCATAGTCATGATGGGTAATAAAGATTTTGGTTAGCTTACTGCAGTCAAAACCTGCTGCTGCCGCTGCGCTAGTCAACAAGGGGAAAAAGCCGGGATAACCACAGTCAAATAGCACCATCTCAGTCTCATCACATACGATGGCAGGATAAATGGTATTGGTTATGCCGCCGGTGGTAAACTCTACAGGTAGAACGGTTAGCCTGTTCATGAGTGAGGCCTCCTAACGTTTATAACGCTATCATAACCTTAATTTAGAAAAAATTTCAAGTGCTTTATGAGTGCAGACTATTCCGTTTCTTGCCCTGAACGTTTGTTCGTGATAGTATGCTAATAGATAGAATTACAGAGCGAAGGGTAAAAAGATGTCTGCTAACAGGATCATTAAAATTTCCGTACGGAATTTAGTTGAATTTGTGCTGCGCTCCGGCGATCTGGTAGCGGCCTTTACCGGCAGCTCGCGCATGGTGGATGGAGGTAAAATTCACCGGAAGATTCAACAAGCACAAGGCGCAGAATACGAAGCGGAAGTCAGCTTGTCCGTAGAAGTGGAGAGGGACGGGCTAACGCTGCATATTGGCGGGCGGGCTGATGGTGTGATAACGGGCACCGATGAGAATGGGACGCTTCGGGTGACGATAGATGAGATCAAGTCAACGACTGCAGAACTGGAAGGGATTGAAGCAAGTCACAATCCGCTCCACTGGGCGCAGGCTAAGTGTTATGCCTATATCTATGCCCTGCAGCATGAGCTTACGGATATGAATGTGCGGATTTCCTATTGCCAGGCGGTTACGCTGGAATTAAAAATCTTCGAGCAGGTTTTTTCCTTTGCTGAGCTGACGCAGTTTTTTACTCAGCTTGTGGATCAATATGCAGCATGGGCGAAGCAGGTTGCAGAATGGATTGCCGTTCGTGACCGGACTGCGCAGGAGTTGGAATTTCCTTTTCCTCAGTTTCGCCAGGGGCAGCGGCAGCTGGCGGTAGCTGTGTATAAGGCTCTTGTTGAAGGACGCAGGCTGTGCGCCCAGGCACCTACCGGCACGGGGAAAACCATCGCCACTATTTTTCCTGCCATGAAAGCAATGGGGCTGGGCCATATTGAAAAGCTGTTCTTCCTGACCGCCAAGACAGTAACACGTCAGCTGGCGGAAGAGGTTTTTGCCAGGCTGCGTGAGAGCGGCCTACAGTGCAAAACCGTAACGATAACGGCAAAAGAGAAGATCTGTTTTATGCCCGGCGCTGCGTGCACGCCTGATGAGTGCTCCTATGCCAAGGGTTATTATGACCGCATTGGTCCTGCATTGAGTGCCTGCTGGCGCTTAGAAAATCTTACCCGTGAAAATATTGAGCAGCAGGCCAGGGAGCACCAATTGTGTCCTTTTGAATTTACCCTGGATTTGGCAGTATGGGCAGATGCCGTCATTTGCGATTATAATTATGTATTTGATCCTGCTGTTTATTTAAAACGTTTTTTTCAGGATAACGACAGTACCTACTGTCTGCTGGTCGATGAGGCCCATAACTTGATTGACCGGGCGCGGGACATGTTTTCTGCGCAAATCAGCAAGCAGGATTTTCTTACTATCCGAAAAGTAGTCATGAAGAAACTGCCCCGACTGGCAAAAGCAGCCGGGAAGATTAATGCCTTCTTGCTGGAGGCAGGAAAAGAATGTGTGGAAACGCCGCGAGCCGGGCAGTCAGCCGCATGGGTACAGGAGGCCGCACCGGATGCCCTTTTGCCGTTGCTGCGAAATTTTGCTTCTCAAGCGGAAAAATGGCTGTCCCAAAATGAACAGACTGATTTTCGTGAGACACTCTTAGAACTGTATTTTCAGGTGTTTGCCTTTTTGCGGACAGCGGAAATGTATGATGAGCGGTATGTAACTTATGCTGAAAAGATCGAGAAGGACATCAAGCTCAAGTTGTTTTGTGTAAATCCGGCCGAACTGCTGCGGCAGGTTTCGGCGCGGGGCAGGTCAGCAGTCTTTTTTTCGGCTACGCTGACACCGCTTGATTATTTCTTTGCAATGGTGGGAGGAGAGGACGGCGACGGCAAACTAGCGGTGGACTCCCCGTTTTCTCCGGATAATTTAGGGCTGTATATAGCCGATACAGTCAGTACCACTTATAAAATGCGGGCTCAGACTTATGATGAGATTGTAGACAGGATAGCGGCAATGACTGGAGCAAGAACGGGAAACTATCTAGTCTTTCTGCCGTCCTACCGGTATCTGGAGGAAGTGGCTACACGCTTTTGTGCAAAAGAGTTGCCAGTTAAGGTGATTTGCCAGGTCAGCGGGATGACGGAAGAGGAAAGGTCTGAGTTTCTGCAGCAGTTCGCTGATGAAAACCAGGAGACGCTAGTTGGTTTTGTGGTATTAGGCGGGATATTTGGGGAAGGCATTGATTTGACCGGCGAGCGCCTGGTCGGAGCGGTTATTGTCGGAGTTGGCCTGCCGCAGGTTTGTCTGGAGCGGGAAATCATCCGCGAATGGTTTACGAAGAATCAGCAGCAAGGTTTTGACTATGCGTATGTATATCCTGGCATGAATAAGGTCCTGCAGGCGGCAGGGCGGGTTATCCGCACCGAAAAAGACCGGGGACTGGTCTTGCTGATTGATGAACGCTTTGCCGAGCGAAGGTATAAAAAGCTGTTTCCTCCAGAGTGGCGAAAAGCCATGAGTGTTAAGAATGCTGCCGGCATTGCCGAAAAAGCACAACGGTTCTGGTAGCAGGATCTGAGTTTGTTATCAAATTTGTGTAACTGTTTTTTCTTTTTGGCGTAAAATACACTTGACAGTGTAATATCATGGCTATACAATTAGAGCAAATAGCTACAAGCGATGAACGGGAAGAGTACATATAGCCGCTTTTGCTCAGCGAGCTGGTGACCGGGCAACCGGAGGTGTGATGACCAGTCAAAAGCGTATATCGAATGGTCCTGTGAGCTGCCTCCCGAACGTTTTCTAGTAGGAGAGGCCGGGTGCCACCGTTATTATGGCTAGGGTATCGGAGTAGTTTCCCGTACCTGAAAAAGAGAAAACGCTGTGTTTTCTGAATTAGGGTGGTATCGCGAACCATTTCGCCCCTTTGGGTGGAATGGTTTTTTATTTTGCCTTAGTTTATTCAGAAAATAAAGCAGTTTCTAAAGTAGGGTGGTACCGCGAACCATTTCGCCCCTTTGTTGGGGTGAAGTGGTTTTTTTATTTTCCAATATAAGGGGGAAAGGAAATGTTAAAAGACTATTTGACTCATTTGCTGGGAGGCCAGGATTTCTCCGCTGCTCAGGCAGAGCAGGCGATGGGGATTATTATGGCAGGGCAAGCCAGCCAGGCTCAGATCGGGTCCTTTCTTACAGCTCTTAGGTTAAAGGGAATATCCGGCAGTGAAATAGCAGGTTTTGCTGCAGCAATGAGGCAGCATTCACTGCGCATTGCATGCGGCAGGCAGGACCTGCTTGACACTTGCGGCACAGGGGGGGACGGCAAAGGTACTTTTAATATTTCCACGGCTACGGCCTTTGTGGCGGCAGGCGCCGGAATTGCCGTTGCAAAGCACGGCAACCGCGGCATTTCCAGCTCTTGCGGCAGTGCGGACGTATTGACTGCGTTAGGTGTCAAAGTTGATCTCTCCCCTGAAGCTGTGGCCCAGGCGATAGAAAGTATCGGCATTGGTTTTTTGTACGCGCCGGTATTTCACCAGGCCATGAAGCATGCCGCCAGGCCGCGGCAGGAGCTAGGTTTCCGTACTGTCTTTAATCTCCTGGGGCCGCTTACCAATCCAGCGGGGGCAGAGCGGCAGCTGATTGGAGTCTATGAAGCAGCTGTCACCGGTAAAGTGGCAGAGGCCCTAATGAATCTTGGCATACAGCGGGCGATGGTGGTGCACAGCTTTGACGGTCTCGATGAGATTTCCACTGCCGCACCTACCCAGGTGGTAGAAGTACAAAATGGCGAGATGAAAGAATATGTCATCAATCCGGAAGAACTGGGATTTACCCTCTGTGATCAGAAGGCATATCGCGGCGGTTCCCCAATGGATAATGCAGCATTACTGCGTGGTGTGCTGCAGGGTGATCCGGGGCCGAAACGGGATGTGGTGCTGGTAAATGCAGCAGCTGCATTAGTCGTTGGCGGTAAGGCAGAAACGCTGGCGGAAGGCGTGGCTATTGCTGCTAAGAGCCTGGATAGCGGGGCTGCCTATGAAAAATTAACCGAATTGCAGCAGCTAACCCATAGCTATCGAGAGGAGGAATTAGCATTATCATAAAGATTTGCGGTATTACGTCAATTGCCATGGCTGAAGCCGCTCATGCGGCCGGAGCCGATTGGATCGGTTTTGTCTTTGCAAACAGCCGGCGGCGGATTGACAGCGCTGCTGCCCGGGAGATCAGCCGCAAGGTGCCGGGCATTGGCAAGGTAGGTGTATTTGTGAATGCGCCACTGGCCGAGGTACAGGAGATCGCCATGCAATGCAAGCTGGACTATATCCAGCTCCATGGGGAGGAAAATGCAGATTATTGCAGTGCGCTGCATTTGCCTGTAATCAAAGCTATAAAGCCTGGCGCTTTTTCAGCCGAAGAGGTCAACGCTTTTCCTGCTCAGTGGCTGTTGGTTGACGGCTTTTCAGCGCAGCAATTTGGCGGAACCGGTATACCCTTTGCGTGGACTGAGTTTCAGCGAATCAGGCAGCAGATTACTAAGCCGCTGCTGATTGCCGGTGGACTTCATTCGGATAATGTAAGGGAAGCTATGCGTCTACTGGCACCGGACGGAGTGGATGTATCCAGCGGGGTAGAAGTGAACGGCACAAAGAATGCCGCCAGCATACATGAATTTATTGGGACTGTACGAAGGGTGGAGGAGCGATATGCTTAACCGAATCGCAGCGCAAAAAAAAGAGGAAATAAGCCGTGATAAACTGCAGCTGCCACTGAGAGAAATGATCAAACAGATTGTGCCCGGAACAATGTCTTTTTCGCAAGCCTTAACAAGCAATACCTGGAGCCTGATTGCCGAATGCAAGCTGGCTTCACCTGTGAAAGGCAGGCTCTCGGAACGTACCGTTGGAGAATTGGCCCGTATCTATGATACACAGGGAGCAACGGCCTTATCGGTGCTTACAGACAGCCATTTCTGCGGTACCGGCCAGCATATCGGCGAAGCGAAGCAAGTAAGCAGCCTGCCGGTATTACGTAAGGATTTTATCGTTGATGAGTATCAGCTTTATCAGGCCAGAGTGCTTGGTGCAGATGCCGTATTGCTGATTGCCGCTATTTTAACCGACGATCAATTGCACCGGTATTTGGCAACTGCCCGGCAAATAGGACTAGACTGCCTGGTGGAAGTGCATAGCAGGGAAGAGCTGGAGAGAGTGCAGCAGACTCCGGCAGTCATAATTGGGATTAATAATCGCAACTTAACTACGTTTACAACAAATGTGGAGAATACCTTTGACCTGCTGCCGTATTGTGCAGCCGACCGGCTGTTTATCAGTGAAAGCGGCATTCATTCCCGCAAAACTGCGGTTGATTTACAGAATGCCGGTATCCGGGGAGTATTGGTTGGGGAAGGGCTGGTTACGGCACAGGACATTGCCGAAAAGGTTCGGGAACTTAGTTTACAGGGAGGAAGTAAAAATGCCAAATAGTAAAGGACGTTTTGGTCAATTCGGCGGGCGCTTTGTCCCGGAGACAGTTATGCCTGCGTTGCTGGAATTAGAAGCCTGCTATACCAGGCTAAAAGAGGATGAGGGGTTCCAACAGGAATTTAAAAAATATTTATGTGAGTATGCCGGACGGCCAACCCGACTGTATTATGCCGAAAACCTGACAAAACATTATGGAAGAGCAGACATTTATTTGAAACGGGAAGATTTGCTTCACACCGGAGCACACAAGATTAATAATGCCTTAGGGCAGGCAATCCTGGCTAAAGCTATGGGTAAGAAAAGAATTGTTGCCGAAACGGGAGCAGGGCAGCACGGCGTGGCAACAGCAACCGTTTGCGCTCTTTTTGGACTCAAGTGCACGGTATATATGGGAGAAGAAGATATGCAGCGGCAGGCCCTGAATGTATTTCGCATGCGCCTGCTGGGTGCCGAGGTGAAACCGGTAACAAGCGGAACGGGAACGCTGAAGGATGCTACCAGTGAGGCAATCCGCGACTGGGTGACGCATGTGGAAAACACCCACTATATCATCGGCTCGGTAGTCGGTCCACATCCTTACCCGATGATTGTCCGTGACTTTCAGGCAATTATCGGCGAAGAGCTAAAAGCCCAGTCACAGGTTATGACGGGGGAAATTCCTGATTATCTGGTGGCCTGCGTAGGCGGCGGCAGTAATGCAATGGGCTTGTTCTATCCTTTCCGCAATGAGGCGAAAGCAAAGAAAATTGGCGTTGAGGCTGCCGGAAAAGGCTTAACAACAGGGGAGCATTCGGCATCGCTCACCCAAGGGAGGCCGGGCGTGCTTCATGGAGCGCTAAGCTATCTGCTGCAGGACGAGGATGGTCAGGTCATTCCTGCCTATTCGGTCTCGGCCGGACTGGATTATCCTGGAGTAGGACCGGAGCATGCTTACTTTAAGGATGCCGGTTTGGTTACCTATACAGCGGTCACAGATGAGGAGGCCCTGGCAGCCTTTCAGCGGCTTTCCCTGCTGGAAGGAATCATTCCCGCCCTGGAAAGCTCTCATGCTCTGGCTTATCTCGAGCAGCTTATGCCGCAAACGCTGCAAGGTGAAACGGTAGTAGTTTGTCTGTCCGGACGAGGCGATAAAGATGTGCAAATGGCGGCACAGTTAATGGAGGGGAAAATCAGATGAAGCTGGCGAAAACGTTAGAAGACTTGCAAAGTGCAAATCGTAAAGGCTTAATTGTGTATATTACCGCAGGCTGCCCGGATTATGAGACAACTGGTAAAGCGGTTTTGGCGGCAGCTGCGGCTGGGGCCGATGTGATTGAAATTGGCCTGCCATTTTCCGATCCCATGGCTGACGGACCGGTTATTCAAAAAGCGGCTGCCCTGGCGCTGCAAGCTGGTGCAACGACTGCCAGGACGGTTGAACTGGTTCGCAGCATCCGGCAGTATTGCCAGGTGCCGTTAGTTATTATGACCTATGTAAATACGGTATTGCAGTACGGAGTTGACCGCTTTGCCCGGGATTTTAGTGAAGCAGGCCTGAATGGGGTTATTGTTCCAGATTTGCCGGTGGAAGAAAGTAGTCTTATCGAAACGGCGTGCAAAGCGAACAGTCTCGAGACCATTCAACTGGCAGCGCCCACCTCAACAGGCGAGCGTATTGCCGCCATATGCAGCAAGACCAGCGGTTTTATATACTGCGTATCAAGTACGGGTGTGACCGGAATCCGGGACATTGATTACCGTCCTGTTGCTGAGGTAATCAGACAGGTGCGGCAGTACTCGTCCATTCCTGCTGCTATAGGCTTTGGCATAGGCAGTCCGGAGGCTGCCCGCAATGCAGCCCGTTATGCCGATGCAGTTATTGTTGGCAGTGCGGTTATGGAGCGGTTAATGAATGAAGGGGTTCCGGCAGTGACCGAATTTGTCGCAGCATTACGCAGCGCTTTGGATGAGGGGAGGCAATCGCCTTGAAGGTATATCCTTCCTTACCGGAATTTAGCAATGCAGCTCGGCAATATAACACAGTTGCGGTTATGGCCGAGCTGTCTGCCGATCTGGAAACCCCTATCTCGCTTTATCTCAAACTCGTTGGCGAGGACCGGGGATTTATGCTGGAAAGTGCAGAAAGCGGTAAGAACTTTGGCAGGTATTCCTTTATTGGACTGCAGCCTTTTGCCGAGTTCACCGGTCGCAGTGAGGTAAGTGAACTGATTTTGGAAAATGGGACAAAAACAACAGGTAAGGGAAAGCCGCTGGATCTTCTGCGTCATTTTATGGCAGGGTTTTCCGTCAGCCCCTTGCCGAAGCCAGCTCCGTTTATGGGGGGAGGAGTAGGGTATTTTGCCTACGATCTGATTGCAACGATGGAGCGGGTGCGCGGGTACAGGCTGCGGGACGATTTGGAATTGGTGCAGCTGCTGTTTTGCAGAGTCGTCATTATTCTTGATCATTTGAATCATACCTTGAAAATCGTCTATTTAGCAGCTATTACAGAGCCAGAGAGTGCGGCTGAGAGCTATGCAAAGGCTGTGACGGAGATAGAGAGGATTGTTGATACAATCCAGAGCACCCAGCCGGTTGTCTTAGCTGATGCTCCTTATCAGTCCCATCAAGATCCATTCCAGCTTCCGGCAGCCGATTCGGAAGCTGCTAGACAGTATATGGAAATTGTAGCTAAGGCTAAAGAGTATATTGCTGCCGGCGAAGCTTTTCAAATTGTATTGTCCCAAGAATTTTCCGTACCTCTGGTTAACCATCCCTTTAACCTCTATCGCCGGCTGCGGCAAGTCAATCCATCACCGTATATGTTTTATCTCAACTTTGGTACTAATAAGCTGGTAGGAGCTTCACCGGAAATGCTGGTAAAAGTGGAGGCAGGTAAGGTATATACCTGCCCCATTGCCGGAACACGTCCGCGGGGCCGTACGAAGGAAGAAGACAGCCATCTTGCTGCAGAGCTGCTGGCTGATGAAAAAGAACGGGCTGAACATGCTATGCTGGTAGACCTGGGCAGAAATGACATTGGCAGGATCAGCGCTCCAGGTACGGTTACGGTTGATCGGTATATGGAAGTGGAGCTGTTCTCGCATGTTATGCATATCGTATCGGCAGTATCCGGACAGCTGGCTAAAGGCTATACCGCTCTGGATGTTTTGCAAGCCTGCTTCCCGGCAGGTACGGTAAGCGGGGCGCCTAAGGTTAGGGCGATGGAGATTATCCACCAACTGGAAGGTGATTGCCGGGGACCTTATGCCGGCGCAGTGGGATACCTTGATTTTAGTGGAAATATGGACACATGCATCACGATTCGCACTTTAGCCGTCAAAGGAAAACAGGCCAGCATACGAACGGGAGCCGGGATTGTGTATGATTCGGTGCCGCAAACGGAATATCAGGAAATACTGCACAAAGGGCGGGCTTTATTTAAGCTAATGGAGGAGTAGCTCATGATATTGATACTCGATAATTATGATTCCTTCACCTATAATATTTATCAGTGCGTCACCCAGCTCGGTTTTAAGACGGAGGTAATCCGCAATGATGCTGTTGCTGCTGCCACAGTAGCGGCGGCTGAGTATGAGGCAGTCATTTTATCGCCTGGGCCGGGAACTCCGGCTGATGCGGGTATTACAAAAGAGGTTATCAGTCTCCTCGCAGGAAAAGTGCCTATTTTGGGGGTATGCCTGGGGCATCAGGCAATTGCTGAGGTATTTGGTGCCACAATCATCCGCGCTCCTCTGCCTGTGCATGGCAAAGTATCGCCTGTATATCATAATGGCCAAGGCATTTATGCAGGGCTGGATCAGCCCTTTATTGCTGGCAGGTATCATTCATTGCTGGTTGATCGGGCCAGTTTTCCAGAGTGTCTGACAATAACTGCTCAAACAGAAGAGGGGCTTATTATGTCGCTTAAGCACAACGAGTATCATATACAGGGCGTCCAGTTTCATCCAGAATCGGTGCTGACTGCCAATGGGATTAAGGTGTTTGAAAACTTTCTACTTGCAGTTTAAGTATTGAAAGTTTACACAAAACATTTAAAATCATTAATATGTATTGACATAGTTACAGTTTTGGTACTATAATCAAACCTATAAGTATTTAAAGTTAACGTTTATTCTGTTGATTTTATAGAAATGCAGGTGCCGTCATGAGTGAGAAAATAGAAAAAGTCTGCAAACTTAACAGCGGTTTTTGGTTTAGCTTTAGCAGCCGGGGCTATTTTTTTAGCGTTGGTTATTTTGCGTTTACCAAAACAACTGAATACGCAGCAGCTTTTTTGAAGAATCTTGGTGATGGTCAGCTTGCTATAAACTGCCGGACATAGGCGTGGTAGCGAATGTACAATCAGCGAAGAAGAGGTTCTGCAAAAGAACCTCTTCTTTTTTTATTGGTTAGCTGTAAGCAAAATAACTTCAAATTAGGATAAGGGGGAACAAACAATGTTAGTTGTGATGAAACCAGGAGCTCCACAAGGGGAAGTAGAAAAAATTTATAGGAAGTTGATGACCATGAATGTGGAAGTTACCTTTATTGAAGGTGCTGAAAGAAGTGTATTCGCCTTAGTCGGGGATACAACGAAGCTGGATTTAAGTACTGTCGCTGTTAACGGAAATGTGGAAAAGGTCATGCGGGTCCAGCAGCCATATAAGCTGGCAAGCCGGACGTACCATCCGGAAGATACGGTGGTTGCCATCGGTGATTGTAAATTTGGCGGGGGCCACAAGGCTGTCATTGCCGGACCATGCTCAGTAGAAAGTATCGAGCAGATGGTGCATACAGCTATTCTGGTTAAAAAAGCGGGAGCTGCCATGTTAAGAGGGGGCGCCTACAAGCCGCGCACCTCGCCCTATACCTTCCAGGGGCTGGGTGAAGAAGGACTGAAAATGCTGGCAGAAGCCCGGGAGGCAACGGGGCTGCCGTTTGTAACTGAAGTCATGGATGTGGAAACTTTTGATACGGTTGAGTATTATGCAGATCTCATTCAGATCGGCGCGAGAAACATGCAGAACTTTCAACTGCTGAAAAGAGCCGGTAAAAGCGGTAAACCTATTTTGTTGAAACGGGGCTTAAGCGCTACCTTGGAAGAATTCTTAATGGCCGCCGAATACATCATGGCCGGGGGCAATTCACAAATCATTTTGTGCGAGCGGGGCATCCGGACTTTTGATACGTATACCCGTAATACGCTGGATATCAGCGTGATTCCGGCAGTTAAAGAACTGAGTCATCTGCCGATTATTGTTGATCCCAGCCACGCCAGCGGCAAATGGGCTATGGTGGAACCGCTGTCCAAGGCCGCGATGGCGATTGGTGCCGACGGACTGATTATTGAGGTCCACCACCAGCCTGAACTGGCATTGTGCGATGGAGCTCAGTCCTTGAAGCCGCACAAATTTGAACGCCTGATGGAATCGGTGCAAAAGATATTAGCAGTGGTATAAATATAAAACGAGGCACAAACGAATATCGTTTGTGCCTCGTCCAAACCTGGTTAGTTTTGAATATACCGGCGCGCGCCGATATAATGTTCGACATAATAGGTGTCACCCAGGTTGGAAATAGTGACTTGCTCATTTGCTGAACTTGCGTGAATGAATTTGCCGTCTCCCATATAGAAGCCTACGTGGGAGGCTCCTTCTTTATACGTAGTGAAGAACACCAGGTCCCCCACTCGTAATTGAGACTTGTCCACCGACGTACCTGTCGCATATTGTTCGGCGGCAGTACGGGGAATCGTAATTCCGTTTTGCTTCATAACATATTGAGTAAAGCCGGAACAGTCAAAGCCTTCGGTAGTCGTACCACCCCATACATAGGGAACGCCCATGTATTTTTTCGCAGTAGTGATTAATGCATTGCCTGTTGCTGTTGCCTGAGCACTGGCAGTGCCAGTGGAAGTATCAGGCAGGCCGGCAATTTTGTTAATCGAAACTGGCGGAGCAGCAGCATTTGATGATCCGGTGCTAGACATGTTGCTGAATAGTTTGCCCAGTAATAGGCCCATTAGTATATTCATGAAGCTGTTACCGGAAGATGAATTTGAAGAACTGGTGCCGGAAGAACTGCCAGTAGCAGCGGTTTGCGACAACAGGTCGTTAACGGAGAACGCATATGCCGGTACAGCCGGTGTGGCAATAGTAGTGGTAATAGCCAGCAATAGAGCAACTGCTGTTGTTTTACGTTTGCTCATCAGTTACCTCCTAGTGACATGTAGTACCGGCAGTATAACCTAATTACCAAAGATGGTATATCTGCCGGGCATCTATAATGATAGCATAAAAATATAGTTATGTAAACTTGGTAAGGAAAACCAGAAATAACTTAAGTTTTTTCCAGTTTCATACGATAGTAATAATAAGAGCATACCATAAGCCAAGGAGGGCGTTACTATGGTACCTAGAGTAGCCATCGTGCAAAATATTGATTTGCGAAACCGCAATCAGCAAGCAAATCCGGAAATACTGAAACGCAAAGCAAAGAACAACTTCAAAGAAGTGTTCGCAGCAGCCGTTCGGCAGGTTGCTCGCAAGCAGTAGAGCCTCGCGGCTCTACTTTTTTTGTAGGAAAAACTCTTCTTTAATGCGGTGGAAATCAATTCCGGGGAGTTGCTTATATTCTGCTTGTTGACAGTATATTTTGGACTTCCTATAATGGGAGTAGTGAAAAGAATGGGGAGGCCTATATGAAGTATCATCGTGAATCCGGGGAGGACGAAAATCGATCCAAACGGGAACAAATCCTGGATGCCGCTTACCAAATATTTTCTCAAAAAGGATATCACCGGACCACTATTGATGAAATTATTGCACTGGCAGATACAGGAAAAGGAACAGTTTACAATTATTTCGTCAATAAGGAGCAATTATTTTATACACTTATTCGTGAAAAAAGCGCTCCCTTTGAAGTAGCACTGGCCGAAATTGTTCAATCACCACAACCGCCTCTGATCAAGGTCGAAGCAGTGATTAAGTTGTTTTTGCGGTTTTATGTTCTAAATGCGGATCTTTGGCGGGTTATGATGCATGAAATGCGCGGCTTTGGTTCGAAGGGTGAATCGAATTTAAAACCGGAGCAGCGGGAGAAATACCGCGATTGGTTCCGGCAAAGTATCGGTATGCTGGAAAAAGTATTGCATGAGGGCATTGAGCAAGGTGTGATCCGTGAATGTGATGTAACAAAGTCTGCTTATGGTCTGTTCAGCGTAATTGTTATGATGGTCTTTCAAAAGTTGGTTGGTGACGATATTGACGGCACCGCGAAATCTATTGCCGATATTTTTCTTTATGGCGTAGCCCGGCAATAATTTTTTTGTCCTTTAAGTGACCATTGGGTCAATTTAACGGCACCTAGTCAACGTAAGCAGGGAGAGGGATAGAAAGTGGAGCAAAAACAAACTCCGAATGGTAAAAAGCCTAAAGTTGTTATGCTGCTGTTAGCTATATTCTTAGCGGCTGGAGTAATTGCCGGTGGTGGTTGGTGGTATTATTCTACTAAATATGTCAGTACCGATGATGCTCGCATTGGGGGAACAATTGTCACGGCAAGTGCTAAAATACCAGGCCGCATTGTGGAAGTGCTTGTTAAAGAGGGCGATAGTGTTACATACGGACAACTGGTAGCGCGCATTGAAACACGGGAGATTGTGGCGCAAAAGGTGCAGGCTGAAGCAGCATTAGCCACAGCCAAAGCCCGTTACGAGGAAATTATTGCCGGAGCCCGGCCGCAGGAAATCGACCAGGCCCGATCGGCACTTGATCAAGCCAAAGCCAGCCTGGATCATGCAGCGAAAAATTACGAGCGCATGGAAAAATTGTACCATGACGGTGCAATCAGCTCCTCCCAGCGGGACAGTGCTGATACCACCTTTGTTATTGCCCGGGAAACCTATAAGAGCGCCGGTGAAAAATTAGATCTGGTCCTTGCCGGCTCCCGTGATGAAACGGTAAGAGCCGCTGCAGCGCAGGTCAGACAGGCAGAGGCCACCTTAGAAGCTGCTCAGGCTACATATGATAATGCGACGATTACAGCTCCTGTAAGCGGATTAGTTGCCTTAAAATCAGTCAATCCCGGTGAGGTAGTAGCTGCCGGGCAAGCTCTGTTTACTATTGCCGATCTGCAGGATGTCTGGGTGAGTGCCCGGATCGAAGAAACAAAAATCGGCAAATTAAAACCAGGCCAGCAAGTGGAATATACGGTTGATGGTTATCCGGGACGGACCTTTACGGGTACCGTTTATGAAATCGGCGCAGCTGCCAACTCTGTTTTTGCACTCATACCTACTGAAAATTCATCAGGTAATTTTACTAAAGTAACACAGCGTATCCCTATTAAAATATCACTGCCTAAAGACAGTGATGTTGTATTTAGACCAGGCATGTCAGTTATTATTAAAGTTCATATTGGATAGTAGAGAAGGGATTGCCATGTTTACCATTCCCCGTTTGGAAATAGCAGAACAACGGTACAAGTGGTGGGCCTTAGGTGTTACGATTATTGGTGGATTTATGAGTATTCTTGATACGAGTATTGTCAATATCGCCATTCCGAAAATGATGGCGGTATTTTCTGTTGATACCGATCAAGCCCAATGGATATTAACTGCCTATATGCTGACTATGGGAGTCATTCAGCCTGCCACCGGTTATTTCTGCGATGTATACGGCACAAGGCGCATGTATTTGTTCAGTCTGGCCGTATTTACAATTGGTTCCGTATTGTGCGGCATTGCCTGGAGCAATGACAGTATGATTGTCTTTCGGGTGATCCAGGCAATTGGCGGTGGCCTGATTATCCCGGTTACTATGTCTATTGTTTATTATGTATTTACGCCGCAGGAACGAAATATGGCGATGGGCATCTGGGGTATATCCGCCATGGTTGCTCCTGCCGTGGGGCCTACGCTTAGCGGTTATTTGGTTGAGTACTGGGACTGGCGCCTGATCTTTACGATCAATTTGCCGATTGGTGTAATTGGCTATGTAATGGCAGCGCTAATCCTCAAGGAAACTCCCGTTTCCCGCTCACAGAAGCTTGATGCAGGTGGCTTAATTACCTCAGCTCTTGGCTTATTCTGCCTGCTGCTGGCCTTAAGCGAAGGTACGGATGAAGGCTGGACATCAGCCTATATAATGGGATTATTTTATGTGGCAATTACCAGCCTGATCCTGTTTGTTGTCATTGAGCTGAATCATGATAATCCAATACTAGATTTGTCGCTATTTAAAAACTGGAACTTTTCCCTTAGTATCATGATCACCTTTATCGGTACTATAGGCTTGTTTGGCGGGATATTCTTAGTTCCTTTGTTTATGGAAAACATGAGAGGCTATACGGCGATGCAGACCGGAATTCTGATGTTTCCTTCTGCTTTAACTGCCGGGCTGATGATGCCGATAGCAGCGAAGCTTGCTGATAAGTTCGGAGCCAAGCCGGTCATTCTTAGCGGAATAACGTTATTAGGGGTAGGCTCGCTGCCTTTTCGCTTCATTGATATGGATACGAGCTATACCACAATATTGTTCGTTATGGTTGTTCGTGGGCTTGGTTTGGGACTATTTATGATGCCGGTAACCGTTTTAGGAATGAATACGGTGCCAATGGAAAAAATAAGCCGAGCCTCATCGTTAAATAATGCGATTCGTCAAATCAGCGGTTCCCTGGGGATTGCCATTTTGACAACAGTAATCAACAACAGGCAGGTTTTTCACTTGGCACAGCTGTCAGAGGCTTTTCATGTTGCCTCCCGGACAGCAAATCAGTTTATCAGCGAAGGACAGAAGCTGTTCAGCCATGCCGGCAGTATACCATCACTTGCTCATCTAAAGGCGCTGGTACTGACAAGTAATGTGGTCAGCCAGCAATCCTTCGTATTTGCTTTTGATGATGCTTTTCTGGTTTTGGCGCTGATCTGTTTTGTAGGCGTGATTCCCTCCGTCTTATTAAAACCTGCTAAAAAGGAGCCCGGCCGTGCGCAGCATGTGATGCTCGAATAAGAAAAATTTAATATTAAGGAATTGAGGAGACCAAATGGAATTAGCAGCAATTGTACTTAGTCTTTTCTTACTTATGTACTTCGCTTTCCGTGGGTATTCAATCATTTTGTTTGGTCCCATCTTTGCACTGGTAGCTGCAGCTGCCAGCCCCTTTCATCTCATGCCGGTCTATAGCGAATTGTTTATGACCAAGGCAGCCGAATTTTTTAAAATGTATTTTTCCATTATCCTGCTCGGTGCAGTGTTCGCCAAAGTCATGGAAGATGCCGGAATGGCTAAATCCATTGCCGGTGCCATTGTTGGCAAACTGGGTAAGGATCAGGCTATTTTAGCAACTATCCTTGGTTGTGCGGCTTTAACCTATGGAGGCTTAAGCGTTTTCGTTGTTGTCTTTGTTATTTATCCGTTCTCTGCTGCACTGTTCCGGCAAGCGGACATTCCGAAGCGGCTCATTCCGGCGACAATCTGGTTGGGAGTATTTACCTTCAGTATGATTGCTTTTCCGGGATCACCGCAAATTCAAAACATTATTCCTACGACCTTCTTTGGGACAACTACCTGGGCGGCGCCTGTCACCGGCATTCTCAGCGGTTTGGTGATTTTTGGGCTGGGTTACGGCTGGCTGGGGTACCGGCACCGGACTGCAGCTGCCCGGGGTGAAGGATATGGCAATCATGTTCTTCATGAACCCCAGCTAAAAGAAGAACACGGACTGCCGCACTGGTCGGTTTCGCTTATTCCACTGGTAGCAGTAGTCACGTTTAATCTGTACTTCAGTAATCCCTTTCAGTGGTCCTGGGCCTATAGCTGGGATGCGAACAGCTTGATTCCTTTTCAGGCACTGAAGCTGTCGCTGCTGAGCCCTGGTATTGAAAAAGTCAGAGCGCTCTGGGCTTTAAATATTGCTTTGGTTATTGGTATTATTTTAGCACTGTGGATTGGTCATAGAGGTCTTAGAAAGCATAGCAGCATTAAGACCGTGCTAAATGCTGGGACAGCCAGTTCGCTAATGGCTGTTTTAAATACGGCTTCCGGTTATGGCTATGGCAGCGTGGTTGCCAATCTGCCGGGTTTTGAGGTTGTTAAAGGAGCATTAATGCAGATTAAGATAGGGACAGGTCCCCTGATTTCCGAAGCGATTACCGCTAATATCCTGGTAGGCGTTACCGGATCGGCTTCAGGCGGGATGACAATTGCTCTTGGTATGCTGGGGCAGGAGTACATGGCTTGGGCGCAGGCTGTTAATATGCCGCCGGATATTCTGCACCGCATTATCTGCCTGGCGGCTGGCGGCTTGGATAGCCTGCCGCATAACGGCGGGTTGATTACAGTAATGGTGGTGTGCGGTCTTACGCACCGCCAGTCATACGGTGATATTTTTGCTATAACCGTGATGAAAACAATTGTGGCGTTTCTCTTTATTGCTTTTTATGATCTCACGGGATGGCTATAAAAATGTCCAGTCTGAGAGGATATCCTCTCAGATTTTTTTATTAACCATATGCACAAATCAAAACTCATGATAAAATGAAAAAGACTATATTTTGAATTTTTTAATAATAGGAGGGTTATGGATGGTGTCAATAATAGTAGCGCTTCTCGTTACTATCTGGGTTGGGTATCTCATCGTCAAAAAGTATAAACCCCAGCCGGTGTTGTTTATGGCAGGTATCATTTTAATGCTTATTGCAGTTGCTTTGGGGCTGGGAACTATATTGTCCCCAAAGGACAGTACCGGTCTGGTTTTCTTTGATATGTTTGAGGTAATTAAGAAGACACTGAGCTCCCGGGCTGCCGGGCTGGGCCTTAATATTATGGCTGTTGGCGGCTTTGCCCGTTATATGGATCATATTGGTGCCAGCAAGGTACTGGTCCGTATTGCTATCAAGCCGCTGGAAAAGCTGCATGCTCCCTATCTTGTATTAGCAGCAGCATATTTGACCGGCCAGGTTCTGGGCTTGTTCATTAACAGTGCTTCCGGGTTAGGGCTCTTATTGATGGTTACCATGTTTCCTATATTGGTCAGTCTGGGAGTAAGCCGTCTGTCGGCAACTGCTGTAATCGGCACAACCCTGTGTCTGGACTGGAGCCCCGGTGATACAGGCAGCATATTGTCTGCAACAACAGCCGGGTTGGATATTACTACGTATTGGACACAGTATCAGGTTCCGGTGGCCTTAACCGTTATGGCAGTAGTCGCTGTTCTGCACTATGTTGTTCAGCAGTGGTTTGATAAACGGGAAGACCATGTGGTACAGAAAACTGCGGTGGCTAAGGATGAAACGAAGAAAGATGAAGTGCTGCCGCCAGCCTTTTATGCTATCTTGCCAACTATTCCACTTATCCTGATCCTAGCTTTTAGCAATTTGTTGTTTGCTTCCATAAAAATGGATATTGTCAATGCTATGCTGATCAGTGTATTTATTACCATGGTTGTTGAATATATCCGCTATCGAGACGGTAAGAAAATATTTAATGATATTCAAATCTTTTTTGACGGTATGGGCATTCAGCTTGCGACGGTTGTTACGCTGATAGTGGCAGGGGAAACCTTTGCTCATGGCTTAAAAACAATTGGTGCGATTGATGCGATCATCAATTCCGCTCAGAATGCAGGCCTCGGAGCTGCTGGTATGATTATCGTTATGGTAAGCATTATTGCTGTTTCCTCAGTTGTAATGGGTTCTGGTAATGCCCCTTTCTTTGCATTTGCAGCTCTGACGCCAACCGTTGCGGCAAAAATGGCTGTTGCTCCGGTGTTAATGCTGCTGCCAATGCATTTTGCCGCCAGTTTGGCGCGCAGCATATCGCCTATCACCGCTGTAATTGTAGTTGTTTCCGGTATGGCTGGTGTTTCACCGGTTGATGTGGTCAAGCGAACCGCTATTCCCATGGTAGGTGGCTTAATTGTGAATGTTGCCGCTACATTTTTATACTTCTACCGGTAAGTGATTTAGGCTATACTAGTGATAGATACCGTAGAGGAGGATTGCCATGATTGTTACAACCACATCCCAGCTGGAAGGGCATCAGATTACACGCTATATTGGCATTGTCAGCGGTGAAGTTGTTATGGGTACAAATGCGATACGTGACTTTCTGGCCGGATTAAGCGATATATTCGGCGGCAGAAGTACCTCATATGAGAATTCACTTGCCAAGAGCGTAAATACCGTTTTGGCTGAATTGCAGGAACGGGCAGCTGCAATGGGAGCAGATGCCGTAATTGGAGCTCAGCATTCTATTTCCACCGTAGGTGAAGGCTTAATGATGATAGTCATATTAGGTACGGCTGTAAAAATATCACCTAAATAACCGAGTTCCTACTTTTGCCATCGCCACAAAAGTAGGCAAAAAGGCTAGGCCTGTCTTCCAATAGCCTTGGGAAATCATCAGCCTACTAAAATTCGTAAACTCGCTACGCTCAAACAGTACGGATTTCTTAACGTAAGCTGATGATTTCCCATCCTTCGGACCGGCTATTTCCAGAAGGGCCGACAGGAAATGAAGAGCATAGTAAAAAAAGACCTGCCGACTATAGGCAGGTCTTTTCGTATTTACCAGGCCGCAACAACAGAGCCTTTAAAATGTTCCTGAACGAATTTTTTTACATCTTCTGAATGATAAGCTTTAACGAATTTCTGGAAGGCAGGATTCTCTTTATCCTTAGTGCGGACGGCAATGATATTGGCATAAGGAGAATTGGGATCTTCCAAAGCAATGGCATCTTTAGTCGGTACCAGACCGGCCGTCATGGCATAGTTGGTGTTAATCGCTGCTAAGTCGATATCATCAAGGGAACGGGGAATTTGAGCGGCATCCAGTTCCTTTATTTTGAGGTTTTTGGTATTTTCAGCAATATCGGTAACCGCTGCTTTCAGACCGGTATTGGGTTTCAGTTTGATCAAGCCAACTTTTTCGAGCAGCAGCAGGGCGCGTCCGCCATTGGTAGGATCATTAGGGATTGCAATGGTGGCACCAGGCTGGAGCTCATTGATATTCTTTACTTTCTTAGAGTAAATACCCATTGGGAAGATAACTGTTTTTGCCAGGAAGGAGATTTCATATTTGCGGTCAGCAACGATATTGTCCAGATAAGGCTGGTGCTGGAAGCTGTTTAAGTCAATATCGCCTTGGTTAAGAGCAACATTCGGCTGAATATAGTCGTTGAACTCGATTACTTCAATTTTTAAGCCGTCTTTCTCAGCAACCTTTTTAACAAAATCCATAATTTCCGCATGGGGACCGGCAGTAACGCCGATTTTTATTGGTTTATCATTAGCCGGTTTAGCTGTCTGGCTGCCGCCGCAACCGGTCAGGCCCAGTGAGAATACAACTGCCAGCGTAAGGGCAGTCGATTTTACCCATTTATTCATTGGAAGAGCCTCCCTAGTTTTTAGTTAGAACGCAGGTACAACTGCGCCTTGGTATTTTTCATTGATGAATTTCTTTACGTCTTCAGAAGTCAGCGCTTTGGTCAGCTTCTGAATTTCAGGGCGGTTTTCGTCGCCTTTGCGAACAGTAAGGATATTAACATAAGGGGAATCATTTTGTTCAATGAACAGCGCATCTTTAGTAGGGACTAATTTGGCTTCCAAAGCGTAGTTAGTATTAATAACGGCAATTGCCACATCATCTAAAGCACGGGGCAGTTGAGGTGCTTCCAGTTCAGAAATTTTGAGGTTTTTAGGGTTGTCGGTAACATCTTTAACAGTAGCATTTATGCCAACGCCGTCTTTCAGTTTAATGAGGCCCGCTTTGGCAAGAAGAGCAAGTGCGCGTCCGCCGTTAGTAGGATCATTGGGAATAGCTACCTGAGCGCCATTGGCTATTTCGTTCAGGTTTTTAATTTTCTTAGAGTAAACGCCCATTGGTTCAATATGAACAGCAGCGGTATAAGTGAGCTGCAGATTGCGTTCGGCAGCGAATTTAGTCAGATAAGGAATGTGCTGGAAGAAGTTAGCATCCAGCTCTTTTTCTGCAACAGCAACATTAGGACGGACATAGTCGGAGAACTCAACGATTTGCAGATCAATACCATCTTTCTCAAGCAAGGGCTTTACGACCTTTAGAATTTCCGCATGAGGAACTGCAGTTGCACCTACTTTTAGCACTGTTTTAGCTGTTTGCGCAGGAGCTTTGGCAGAGTTATTGGATGAGCTGCCGCATCCTGCGGCGACAAGAGCCAGAGTAAGCACGGAAATAAGTAAGAGAGCTAATTTTTTCATCGTGAATTCCTCCTGAATTTTTAATTTTAGTTTATTATTTTTGGAATTTATTTTTTGTTAAGCCGGCGGGCGAGATAATCTCCCCCCGACTGGACAAGCTGAACCTGGGCAATAAGGATCACTACCGTTGCCAGCATAATATCGGCCCGGAACCGTTGGTACCCGTAGCGAATAGCCAGGTCACCCAGCCCGCCGCCGCCAATAGCTCCGGCCATTGCCGAGTAACCGATGAGGCTGATAATGGTAATGGTGAGACCAAGGATAATGGCAGGGAGCGCTTCCGGCAGCAAGACTTTTTTAATAATTTCCCAGGGGGAGGCTCCCATGGCCTGGGCGGCTTCGATTACGCCGTGATCTACTTCCTTTAAGGCTGCTTCCACAATGCGTCCGACAAAAGGGATCGCGGCAATACTTAAGGGGACAACCGCCGCATTGGTTCCGATAGAGGTACCGACAATCATGCGGGTGATCGGGATAATAGCGACCATCAGAATGATGAAGGGAGTGGAGCGGGCAGCATTGACAATTGCGCCTAACACACTATTTAAAGGGATATTCTCAAGGATGTGTCCTTTATCTGTTGTAACCAGTATGACGCCTAACGGAATACCGACCAGTGCAGCAACAAAAGCCGAGATCGCTACCATATAGGTAGTTTCCAATAATGCCTCAACCAGCAGCGCGAGCATTTCTTGCGACATAGCCGATCACCTCAATTCCCAAATCTTTTGCCCGTAAATAGTTCAAGGCATTTTCAATATTTTGCTGTTCTCCCGATAGTTCAACGATCAGTGTTCCAAAAGGAGTGCTTTGAATATGGTCGATATTGCCGTAGAGGATGCTGGTATCTACATTAAAGCGGCGGATCATACCGGCGATAATCGGTTCTCCCGCAGCATGCCCGATGAAGGATAAGCGCAGAACCAGGTTTCCATCCTGCAGGGGAGTCGCTGAGAAATTTGTATCAAGGAAGATATCTGGCAAATCGTAGTTAATGATGGCCCGGATAAACTCCCGCGTAGTTGCAGATTTTGGTTTTGTAAAGATATCAAGCACCGGTCCTTGCTCAATAATCAAACCACCTTCGATGACTGCGACGCGATTGCAAATTTCTTTGATAACCTGCATTTCGTGTGTGATTAAGACAATAGTTAAATTGAGTTTCTCATTAATACTTTTTAATAAATCAAGGATGGATTTAGTTGTCTGCGGGTCGAGGGCAGATGTAGCTTCGTCACAGAGCAGCACCAGCGGTTTGCTGGCAAGTGCCCGGGCAATACCTACCCGCTGCTTCTGACCGCCGCTAAGCTGTGCCGGATATTGATCTTTCTTATCCGTTAATCCTACCAACTCTAAGAGTGGCAGCACATCGGCAGCGATTTCTGCCTTGCTTTTTCCGGCCAGCTCTAATGGGAAGGCGACATTCTCATACACAGTACGGGAGGAGAGAAGGTTGAAATGCTGGAAGATCATGCCGATCCTCTTGCGCATATTTCGTAAATCCTGCTCGCTCATGGTCGTTAATTCCTGATTATCTACCGTTACGGTACCTGTAGTTGGCTGTTCAAGCATATTGATGCAGCGGATAAGTGTACTTTTACCGGCGCCGCTTTTGCCAATAACGCCGAAAATCTCGCCCTGGTCAACTTTTAGATCTATACCTTTAAGGGCGTCCACTTGTCCGGCGGTACCCTGATAGGTTTTAGTAATACCTGACAAATTAATCATGGTTATAGTTGCTCCTTTCTAAAAAACAAAAAAACCTCTTCGACAAAGACGAAGAGGTAGTTAACCTTTTAATCTTCATCTGCCGGGATAAACTCCCGTGGAATTGGCACCGTTTTCACATTGCTGTGATTGGTTGCCGCGGCGTCATAGGGCCATTCCCTCAGCCAACTCTTGATGAAATGAGTTTTCTATGTAGTTGATGTAACAAATAGTATCATGGTAGTGTAAACATGTCAAGTAAAAAAATATCACTTTATTTATCACGAAGTAAAGAAAAAAAGGATTAAAGACAGGAAAAAGATGTTTATACTAGAATAGTAATTACAATGAAAAGAAATCCAGTGAAGGAGCGATGACCATGACGGTCAATCCGAAATTAAAGGATGCCCTGACAGATCAGTTGTTTAAGGCAGTTTTAGCACTCCAGTCAGAGGAAGAATGCTATCAGTTTTTTGAGGATATTTGTACAATCAGCGAATTAAAGTCACTGGCCCAGCGCCTGGAAGTAGCCCGCATGCTGCAGGAAGGCCATATTTATGACGATATTGTCCTCCGGACGGGAGCAAGCACAGCAACGATCAGCCGGGTCAAACGATGCTTGCACTATGGAGCGGATGGTTATAAGGTGATCCTGGACCGTTTAAAAGATACAGCTGATGGGGGAGACGCATAAATGAAACAAGACTATGTACCGCAAATTCCGTATGGCACACGCGATTTTCTGCCCCGTGAGGCAGGTCGCAAACGGGTGGTTGAAGCAGGTTTGGCCCAGCTTTTTGGCAATTGGGGCTATGATGAGGTTGTAACTCCTACCTTCGAATATCTGGAAACACTGATGGTTGGCGCAACGAATGACGTAGAACAGCATATGTTTAAGTTTTTGGATAAGAATAATCGTATATTGGCACTGAGGCCGGATATGACGACGCCTATTGCCCGGACAGCTGCAACTCGCATGCGCGAAGCAGGAGTGCCGCTGCGCTTGTTTTATTTGACGAATGTTTTCCGGTATGAACTGGCCCAGGCTGGCCGGCAATGCGAGTTTTACCAGGCCGGAGTGGAACTTCTGGGAGCACCGGGACCCGCTGCCGATGCAGAGATTATTGCACTGGCTGTTGCGTCTATGCAGGAAGCCGGTTTAACCAACTTTCAAGTCAGTCTCGGTCAGGTGGATTTTATTAATGGCATTATGGCGGAAAGTGAATTGAATCCCGCCCAGCGCCAGCAGGTCAAAGCCGCAATTGTCCGGCGTGATCTTGTTGGATTGGGAGAAATCCTCAGTGCCAGCGGCTTGAGCGCCGATATGCAGAAGTTCCTCAAAAGTATTCCTGTGCTGCATGGCCGCCAGGAAGTATTTGAGCAGGCCTACAAGATGGCTCCTAATGAGGTCAGCCGGGCAGCGCTCGATAATCTGGCGGATATTTTCCGGCTGTTGACTAGCTATGGTGTACAGGAGCATGTTAATTTTGATTTGGGGCTCATTCGTGATTTTGACTATTATACCGGTATGGTATTTGAAGGCTATACACCGGGCTTGGGTTTCCCGATCTGCGGCGGCGGCAGGTACGACAAAATGCTTGCGGCCTTCGGCAGCGACAGTCCGGCAACCGGCTTTGCTCTCGGCATTGAAAGGGTGCTGCTGGCACTGGAGCGCCAGGGCTTAAGCACACCGCCAGCAGACAAAGACTGTTATGTAGCCTGGCAAGGCAATAGCTTGCCAGAGGCAATTGCAACAGCGAATAAGCTTAGGGCAGAAGGCTGGCGGGTCGAATTGGCACTGGAGGCCGAGAGCCGGGAGGCTGCAGAAATAAACACGAGGCAGCGGTGTTGTACCAAGCTCCATTATATAGGTGGTTAACAAAAATGCTAAAGCGAATCAATCAGGTTGTTAGTGCATTGACGGCAACGATAACCGATGCTGACCGTGATTTTGTCGGTCGCGAGCTTCGTCCGGCAGAGCAGCGGCTTTTCTGGAATATGAATAAGCCAGACCAGCGCCATGCCCTGAATGTGGCATATACGGCGCTGCGTCTGGCAAAAGACCGGACAGATATTGATAAGCCGCTGCTTACCCAATGTGCTTTATTGCACGATGTGGGGAAGGTAAAGGGCGATGTCAGTACGTTTGATAAAATTGCGGCGGTTATTGCTCACAAAATAGCGCCGCACTGGGCGCGAAAATGGGCAAAAGAAGGGCGGGGCAGCAAAGTTGCTAATTTGCGCCACGCCTTTCATACCTACTTTCATCACGCCGGGCGAAGTGCTGCTTTTCTGAAGCAAATCGGCAGCGGGGCAGCGGTAATTGCTATTGTAAGCCGCCATCATGACGCACCGGCGTTTCATGATATACCGGAGCTTACTTTACTCAGAGAAGCGGATGAATTGAATTAATACCCTTTGGCCTTATCAACTACATTTTCCATTTCAGCATGCTGGATAAACCGTCCCAGATTGTCGGCAAAGAGCTTCATTGCCCGATCAAGATAAGCTGGTGACAAAGCTGCTAAATGCGGTGTCAGGATAACGTTCGGCATTGCCCATAAAGAGCTGTCCTTTGACAGGGGTTCGTGATCAAAGACATCAAGTCCGGCTCCCTGAATTAATTCCTGTTCAAGAGCTTGAATCAAGTCAGCTTCTTTTACAACAGCGCCACGGGCGATGTTAATAAAATAGGCAGATCGCTTCATTGCTTGAAAATGCTCAAGGCGGAAAAATCCATTTGTTTCTTCAGTCAGGGGTAAGGCTGCCACTACAAAATCAGCTTCTGCAAGCATCTCATAGATACGGTCGGGAGTATATAATTCATCAACAAAGATTTCCGTTGTCATTTCCCGCTTAACAGCGATTACGTTCATGCCCAGGCCTTTGGCTTTTTTAGCAATTGTCCGGCCAATACTGCCAAGCCCAACAATGGCAATGGTTTTGTCCTGAATTTCCTCGGTGGGAACACGCTTCCAGATCTTTTGCTGCTGCTGGCGGATTAAAAGGTTCAGCCCTCTTGTGAAAGCCAGCATGAGACTTAAAACATGTTCTGCAACAGGGATGCCATGAATCCCTTTGGAATTGGTTAAAATAGTATCACTTGCCTGCATGTCGGGAAAATTTAATTTTTCTACACCGGCGCTTAGTGCATGTACCCATTTTAGTTTGGGAGCATTTTGAAAAAGGGTGCGAATATCCATCCAGCCCCAGGTGATCAGAATATCGGCGTCACCAATGTGCTGTCTGGCGTCCTCCAGATTAGTAGTGTGAATAACGGTATCGGGTGCAACATTATTAATTTTTTCAATATGCCGGTCAGCTAATGGATTAAGTACTAAAATGTTGAGTGCGGGTGCCATAGTGAACCCCCTTTATGTTATTGGTAGTATTCTCCAAATACTTCTACATATTCACCAAAAATCCTACAAGAGTAATTGACCTTTCTTTTTAAAGATGATAATATATTAACATGTTAATCCTTTAATGTGTTAAAGGAAATAAAATCACAGGAGCGAAGCTATGACTTCCAGTGATATGAATTACTTAACAATTGCTTTACCGAAAGGTAAATTGTTTGATCTCTCCGCTAACATGCTGGCCCGGGTAGGGTTTTCAGCCGAAGGACTCAGTGAAAACTCGCGCAAGCTGGTTATTACTAATGAAGCAGCCAAAATTCGCTTTATTATCACAAAAACACAGGACCTGCCTACGTATGTTGAGTATGGCGCTGCTGACATCGGTATTATTGGTAAAGATGTTTTGCTAGAAGAAAATAAAGATATTTATGAACTGCTGGATTTGAAGTATGGCTTCTGCCGCTTGATGGCGGCTGTTCCCCAAAGTCTGCTGCAGGACAAAATGAGTGACTATGCTCACATGCGGGTGGCAACAAAATATCCCCGGGTTGCTGAAAAGTACTTTCACAGCCTGGGTATCCAAATGGAGATTATCAAGCTTAACGGTTCTATTGAACTGGCCCCGATGGTAGGTTTGGCTGAGCTGATTGTCGATATTGTTGAGACCGGCAGAACTCTTAAAGAAAACAATCTGATAGAAGTGGCTAGCATTCATCCGGCTACTGCCCGGCTAATTGCCAACCGGGTCAGCTTTAAAATGAAATTTGACCGCATTCATCAATTGAGTGAGGACTTAAGGAGCCTGTTGGAAAGCGAGGCTAAACAATGAAACGATTGATCATGAAAGAGCTGACTGCTCTTGAACGCAAGCAAATTCTGGTTAAACCCAGCTTTGATCATGTTAATCTGGGAGAAGGAGCCAAGGCCCGCATTCGTCAGGTCTTTGGCAAGGAATTAACTGCTGCCCAGGTAGTAGATACGATTGTGGGCGCTGTGCGTGAGCGGGGGGATGAGGCGGTTCTCCAATATACGCAAATGATCGACGGTGCTAATGTGACAGCAGAAACTATGGAGGTTCAAGCCGGGGAAATAGATGCTGCCTATACATTGGTCGACAGCGAAACCCTGGCAGCCATCCGGCAGGCGGCTGCAAATGTACGGCGTTTTCACGCAGAGCAATTGCCGAAATCGTGGTTTACGGAACGGGAGCACGGCTCGCTGTTAGGACAAAAGTGTATTCCTCTGGAAAGAGTGGGCATTTATGTTCCCGGCGGGACGGCAACTTATCCGTCATCGGTTATTATGAATGCAATTCCCGCTTCGGTAGCAGGGGTGCAGGAAATTATCATGGTAGTCCCTCCGGCTAAAGATGGTTCTGTGAATCCTTATGTATTGGTTGCCGCGCGGGAGTCCGGTGTATCGCGGATCTTTAAAATTGGCGGTGCTCAGGCGATTGCCGCTCTGGCCTTTGGCACGGAGCTTGTACCCAAGGTGGATAAAATTACCGGTCCCGGCAATATTTTTGTCACCCTGGCTAAAAAAGCTGTTTATGGGTATTGTGATATTGATATGCTGGCCGGCCCCAGCGAGATTCTTATCGTTGCCGATCAAACAGCAGACAAACGCTACATTGCCGCCGATATGCTCAGTCAGGCAGAGCATGATGTGCTGGCATCGAGTATTTTAATTACCGACAGTGCCGAGCTGGCAGCAGCTGTGGAGGAAGAACTCATCAGTCAGCTGGCGCAGCTTCCCCGCAGAGAAATTGCTGAACAGGCGCTGCAGCAAAACGGACTGATTCTGGTGACGGAAACAATCTTAGAGGCAATGGAACTGGCTAATTTGTCAGCACCTGAGCATTTGGAAATTCTTACGGCTGATCCCTTTGGACTGCTGCCTTATGTGAAGCATGCAGGAGCTGTTTTCTTAGGACCCTGGTCACCGGAGCCGTTAGGGGATTATTTGGCTGGTCCCAATCATGTATTGCCTACAGGCGGTACTGCCCGTTTTTATTCGGTTTTAAATGTGGAAACCTTTATGAAAAAAACAAGCATTATTGCATATAGCCAGCAGGCTTTACTGGCCGCCAGCAATCAGGTTATCCGTCTTGCTGAGGCCGAAGGACTGGAGGCTCATGCAAATGCTATTCGCGTCAGGAGGGAAAGCAAATGCTGATTAGACCCGGTTTAGATCAACTCAAGCCTTATTCGGTTGATGAAACAGAGTTTCCCATTCGTCTCGATGCCAATGAAAGGGCCACCAATTTACCGGCTGCCGTTCTCAAGGACGTTATCGCCCGGATAAGTGAGTTGCCCTTTAACCGCTACCCGGATATCGGGATTGTCGGGCTTCGTGATAAAATCGCCAAAGCAATGAATCTATCCCGTGAAAGCGTGGTTATCGGTAATGGTTCAAGCGAACTGCTGGCTGCACTGTGCTATGCCTTTGGCGGAGCGGGGCGGAGCATTGTTTTTCCGACTCCTTCCTTTTCCATGTACGGCATTTACACCAAACTGGCTGACAGCCAGGCGGTACCGGTCCAGCTTAAGGCAGATTACTCATTGTCTGCCGAAGAAGTTCTGGCTGCTGCAGCCGCGAGTTCGGCAAGCCTGATTCTACTGTGTAATCCGAATAATCCAACCGGCAATGCAATCCCCATGGAAACAATTGAAGCAATTGTCGCGGGGGCGGACTGCCCTGTTGTGGTAGATGAAGCCTATTATGAATTTCACGGGCATTCAGCAATCGGACTGCTTAGTAAATACTCAAATCTCATCATAACCCGGACGTTTTCCAAGGCCTATGGCTTAGCCTCTGCCCGCGTAGGCTACTTGCTTGCTGATCCGCAGCTTACAACCATTCTTGGCAAGGCGTTAATGCCTTACCATGTGAATGCCTTGTCGCTGGCAGCCGCAGAAGTGGTCTATGACCGGCGCAAAGCGTTTGAGCCCGATATTGATTTGGCTATACGTGAACGGCAGAGGTTGATTGATAGTCTCAGTTTAATTGAAGGATTGGAAGTTTATCCTTCACAGGCCAATTTTGTGCTGATAAAAGCTGACAGCAATGGACTGGCCCCGTGGCTGGCGGCAAATGGAATAGGGATTCGCGATTTCGGCAGTGCTCCCGGGCTGGAAGGGTGCATGCGCATCACAATCGGAACAGTGGAAGAGAACAACACGCTGCTGCAGGCGGTAGCAGCCTATATACAGCAGGTAAAAGCATGAGCCGGACGAGCACGGTTGAGCGCCGTACGGCAGAAACCAATATTCAGGCAACTCTCACCTTGGATGGCTCCGGTCAGGCTGTCGTGCAAACCGGCATTGGGTTCTTTGATCATATGCTGAACTTATGGGCAAAGCATGGCTTGTTTGACCTTACGCTTACAGCTGAGGGCGATTTGCATATTGACGGACATCACACAGTAGAAGATACCGGTATTGTTCTGGGGAAAGCCCTGGCTCAGGCAGTTGGTGATAAAGCAGGCATCCGCCGTTACGGTACAGCTTTTGTACCCATGGATGAAGCCCTGGTTCAGGTATCGCTTGATCTCAGCGGACGTCCCTTTTTGCATTATGAGGTAGATACCCGGGTTGAGCGGATCGGCAGTTTTGATACGGAACTGACGGAAGAATTCCTGCGGGCCTTCGCCGATAATGCCGGAATAACCTTGCACGTCATGCTGCTCCATGGAAAAAACGGACATCACATTATTGAAGCGCTGTTCAAAGCGCTTGGCCGTGCGCTTGACGAAGCCACTCGTAAGGATGAGCGCATTGTTGGCGTTCTATCTACCAAAGGAAGCCTATAACGTAAAGGAGGGCAGCCTAAGTGATTGCAATTATTGATTATGGCAGAGGAAATTTATATAGTGTACAAAAAGCGTTTGCCAAATTGGGCGCCCAATCAGTCATAACAAGCGATGCCGGTCAAATCGCGGCTGCCGATAAAGTCGTTTTGCCAGGAGTCGGTGCTTTTGGCGACTGCATGAACAATCTGCGCAGCTATGGCCTGGAAGCGGTTATACATCAGGTAGTGGACAGGGGAACGCCTTTTCTGGGTATTTGCCTTGGATTGCAGCTTTTATTTGACGGCAGTGAGGAAGACCTTGGTGTCGCCGGTCTTGGCATTATCCCCGGAATGGTCCGGAAGATCGAGACAAATGGACTCAAAATCCCTCACATGGGATGGAATAGCCTCGCCTATAAGGCAGCAAGTCCTTTGTTTGCAGACTTACCAGACAATCCGTATGTGTATTTTGTCCATAGCTTTCATGCCGTACCGGCGAACGAACAGGTGATTACGGCCGTAACTGCCTATGGACAGGAGGTAACAGCGGCAGTTGGCTGCGCTAATGTGCAGGCTGTTCAGTTTCACCCGGAAAAATCAAGCGCAGTAGGAATGCAGATGCTGAAAAACTGGCTGGGCCAATAGGAGAGGTAGTATGATCATTTTTCCCGCAATTGATATACGGGGCGGCAAATGTGTCCGCCTGACCGAAGGCCGCTTTGACCAGGAAACGGTTTTTGCCGATAATCCCGTTGACATGGCAGTGCGCTGGCAGGCTGAAGGAGGAGAATTCCTCCATGTGGTGGATCTTGATGGTGCGCTGGCAGGCAAGCCGGTTAACCTGGGCGTTATTGCAGAGATTGTAAAGACAGTGACTATGCCGGTGCAGCTGGGCGGCGGTATTCGCACACTGGCTACAATAGATGAAATATTAGCGGCAGGCGTCAGCCGGGTAATCTTAGGCTCAGTGGCGGTAAAAGATCCCGGTCTGGTTAAAGAGGCCTGCCGGATATATGGCGACAAAATCGTTGTCGGGATTGACGCCCGCGATGGTCAGGCAGCCGTTGAAGGCTGGGGAATTACCGGCGGAATTAGTGCCGAAGAGTTAGCGAAGCGCATGGCTGCTGCCGGTGTGCAGCGCATTATTTATACGGATATTTCCCGGGACGGCACCTTAAGCGGTGTGAATGCATCAGCTACAGCCGCTTTGGCTAGGGCTGCGCAGATTCCGGTCATTGCCTCCGGCGGCGTTGGCGGCATACAAGATATTGAAGAGCTCATGAAAGCCGGTCCGGATATTGAAGGGGTCATTGTCGGCAAAGCCCTGTATACAGGGGCGCTTACCTTAGCGCAGGCACTAAGCTCTGCCCGGGGAGAGGTGAAATAATATGCATACCAAACGCATTATACCCTGCCTGGATGTGAAAGACGGACGGGTAGTAAAAGGCACGAACTTTGTCAGCCTGCGCGATGCCGGTGACCCGGTGGAGCTGGCCATGCTGTATGATGGCGAAATAGCCGATGAACTGGTTTTCCTGGATATTACCGCTTCTTCTGATGAGCGCAATACCATGGTAGAAGTAGTGGAACGGACAGCTGCTGAGGTTTTTATTCCCTTCACAGTGGGCGGCGGCATCCGGACGGTAGAGGATATCCGGCGTATGCTGCAGGCAGGTGCCGATAAAGTATCGCTCAATACGGCTGCCGTGAAAAATCGTGAATTACTGGCAGAAGGAGCCCGCTGCTTTGGCCGCCAGTGCATCGTTCTCGCTGTAGACGCCAGGCGGACGGAACCTGATAAATGGGAAGTCTATATTAACGGGGGACGTACCCCTACCGGTATGGATGTGCTGGATTGGGTCAAAGAGGCAACCGCACTTGGTGCCGGTGAAATTCTGTTAACCAGCATGGACAAAGACGGCACAAAAGACGGATACGATATCCCTCTCACCCGGGCGGTGGCTGAGGCTGTTGATGTACCGGTGATTGCTTCAGGCGGAGCGGGAGAACTGGAGCATTTTTATGATGTTCTTACAGAAGGTAAGGCAGATGCGGTGCTCGCTGCATCGGTATTTCACTTCAGGCAGTTTTCTGTACGGCAAGTGAAAGAATATCTGCGGTCACGCGGAGTGGAGGTGCGATTATGATCAATATAGAACAACTGAAATTCGATGATAAGGGATTGATTCCCGCCATTATACAGGACAGCACATCCGGTAAGGTGTTGATGTTGGCCTACATGAACAGAGAAGCCCTTACAAAAACAGTGCAAAGCGGTGTGACCTGGTTTTACAGCCGCAGTCGCAGCAGCCTGTGGCAAAAGGGGGAAACCTCCGGTAATGTGCAAAAGGTACAGGACATTCGCTATGACTGCGATGGTGATACATTGCTGGTGAGCGTGGAGCAAACCGGTGCGGCCTGTCATGAAGGAACACTTTCCTGCTTTAGCCGGACACTCGGCGGAGAAAAAGACGGGGAGCAGCTATTTGATCCCGCCAAAGTATATGGGAGTGCGGCAACGGTGCTGCAGGAATTGTATCATGTAATTGCCGACCGCAAGGCTAATCCGCAGGAAGGCTCCTATACGACTTATCTCTTTACCAAAGGCCAGGATAAGATCCTGAAAAAAGTAGGTGAGGAAGCAGCGGAAACGCTGATTGGGTCAAAGAATAACGACAAGAATGAAATACTGTACGAAATGGCGGACCTGTGGTACCACTGCCTGGTGCTGCTGGCTTATCATAATATTACCCCAGCTGAACTGCTGGCCGAGCTGCACAAGCGGCGCAAATAGACATAATAAAAAAGGTCGTTCCTGCAAGGGAACGACCTTTTGAATATTCAGATTATATGATTTTGGATTGCGAAACTATGCTACAATAAGCATACAGGCTGCTCGGGGGACGGTTAGCCCCTTCCTGGCAAGGAAGGGGGTGGTAGGATGACTGTATTTGAAGCATTGTCAATTGCTGTTGCATTTGCCACGCTTATGGTATTGGTCACGACCAACAGAAAATAGCCGCCCCTCCCCAAGGTGTACGGCTATTTCTGAATAGTTTGTAACATATGGGCTAACCGTTTCCCGGTTAGACAACCTGTAGAGGCTGGCGTGTTAGAGCACGTCAGTCCTTTTCTTATATTATACCTCAATGCAGCAAAAATATGCAACTGACTATCGAAATGACTGGCTGGGACAATGAACCTGTCCCCATGTCCCAAATAGCTATTTGAAGATTCAAATGATTGACCTGGAAAAATATGTTATAATGAGTATGCAGGCTATTGGGACGGTTAGCCCCTTCCTTTAAAAGGGAAAGGGGTGGTGGGAATGACTGTTTTTGAAGCATTGACATTTGCTGTTGCATTTGCCACGCTCATGGTAATGGTCATGATCCAAAAGAAATAACCGCCTTGCAAGGTTGCGGTTATTTCTTAAGTAGTGGATAATTTGGGCTAACTATTCCTGTCTAGACAGCCTGTGGGCTGGTGTGCGACGACACGCCAGCCCTTTTTTATATTATATTCATTGCCGCAAAAATATGCAATTAGTCTTAGAAATCGTATGTAGCTGCAGGCGAAGAATAAATTAAAAAGCAGCAGGTAAAAGGGGAGAATATGGCGAAAAATGCCTGTATTAATGATTGAAATAGTATGTCAGGAGAGTAAAATGGAAAAAATCAGGGTATTAGTAGTAGATGATTCACCCTTTAGTCAGAAAGTCATGAAAGGCGCACTAGAAGCTTCTGGCTTTGAGGTATGCGGTTTTGCTCAAACCGGGCGGGAAGGGATTGCACAATACCGTGAACTGCAGCCCGATGCGGTTACGATGGATGTTACAATGCCGGATATGGATGGTTTGGTCTGCAGCCGTGAAATTCTGGCGAAATGGCCTGGTGCGCATATTGTTATGGTTAGTGCGATGAAGGATGAAGCACTGATTGCACAGGGAAGCGCTATCGGTATTCAGGCTTTTCTGCAGAAACCGGCGAAAGCTGATGAGCTTGCCAGCGTCTTGCGGCAGGTATGTAATGTTCCACAAGTGGAAGAACAGTTTCACGAACAGTACATAAAACCATTTCAAGCAGCCTTTGAAGAGACTTTAGTAGAATTGCTTCAGACCCAATCTCCTGTAACCGTTTTGCCTGTTATCAGTGGTGCATTTGTTTCACAGGGACTTGCGATTGTGCTGGGAGTTACTGGCGGGTATCAGGGACGGGCAATCCTCGACTTGAGCCAGGCGACAGCCAAGGCTCTGGCCGAGCATTTATGCAAGGGAACGATAGACGATCAGGAAGACGTACTGCACTGTGTTGCCGAGTTTGCCAATATTATTGGCGGACATGGTGTATCGCGGATAAATCATCTTTTTCCTAAGCTTGACTTACGCTTGACACCTCCCAGTATCTTATTTGGCGAAGCAATCAGTATTGTTAATCCAAAGCTGAAATCATACGTAATCCATGCAGAAACTATTTTGGGACCAATATCCTTCAGTGTTGGTTTTGTGGGAGGCAACTAACTTGGATGCAAATTTAATCAACCCTTTCGTCGATGCCATCACCCAAGTTTTACCTCAGGTTGGTGTGCAGGCGATTGGCCGTGGCAAGATAAGCGCTAAAGAACAATTTGTTGAAAGCAAAGGAGTTACGATTCTTGTTGGCATGTCTAAACAGGTACGTGGCAACATAGCTTATAATATGACCGAGCAAGCGGCTTGCAGTATTGCTTCTACTATGATGATGGGAATGCCGGTCGACAGCTTCGATGATATGGCACAGAGTGCTTTGTCAGAGCTTGCCAATATGGTGACGGCCAATGCAGCAATCCTGTTTAGTCAGCAGGGGCTTGAAGTGGATATATCCACTCCCAGTATGGTTATCGGCCACGATTTTAAGGCAAAACTTAGCAGTGCAAAGTTCATTGCCCTGGAACTGCAGGTAGATTCTGAGATTTTGGAAGTTAACATTGGTGTGGAAAAAGGATAACTTATGGCGAAAAAAAACAGTAACAAAACAATATGGTTGTTAGCGGCGCTGGTGAGTGTTGCTATGGTTCTGTATTGGTTGGCTCCTGGCAATGAAAAGCCGCGGTCACCTCAGCAGCCGCAAACTCAGACACAGGAAAAGTTTAAGACAGAAAAATCGGGAGCAACAACGGCAGCGGATTTTACTGAAACAGCCTGGAAAGTACACAGTCTGGTTGATGAAGCTTTTGTAACAGGTAAAGCAAAGATTAAAGCACAACAGGAGCAAAAGCGGGAAGTACCCCGTCAGGGAGTAGAGGGCACGATTCGCTGGCATGCCCGCCAGACCCTTATTACCATACCCGCCGGGAGCAGCACCGATAAATTTAAAGACTTGATGGTGAAGACACTGAGTCAGACCGGACAGGTATTAGGCTCTGCACCTGATCAGTACCAGGGAACAAATGTACTCCGTTTTGATGTTGGGTTCCGGGATCGGTTAGAAGGCGATCCTGTCACCATGATCACTGACCGGATTTATGTCACAAAGGAACAGGCAATGCCCGAGCGCAAGCCTCAGGTTGCCGGTGGGGGAAGCGGCAAACTGGCTATTGTACTGGATGATTTTGGCTATAACTACGATCCGATTGACGCCCTGGCAGCTATTGACCGGCCGCTAACCTTCGCAATACTGCCTTATCATCCTTTTTCGCAGATCGCTGCATCAAAAGCGTTGGCTTCTAATCACCAGGTCATGCTGCATTTGCCAATGGAACCGATGTCGACAACGGAGCAGCAGGAAAAAACAGCCATTACTGTTGGGATGAGCGACAGCGAAATTCAGCAGATTGTCACAAGTGCTCTGCAAAATATTCCTGGCTTGATTGGTGTAAATAATCACCAGGGATCAAAAGCAACTGCCGACAAGCGAGTAATGCGCAATGTTTTAACGGTACTGAAGACCAAGAACCTATTCTTTATTGACAGCCGTACCAATGGACAATCGGTAGCAGCGCAAACTGCCCGGGAAATGAATATTCCCACAAGTGAGAATGAGCTGTTCTTGGATAACAATAATGATGTAGAGGCAATTAAGCAGCAGCTTCGCACCGCCGGTCAAATCGCACTGCGTGACGGTACCGCTTTGGTTATCGGTCATGCCCGCCCCAATACGGCGATTGCTCTCAGAGAAATGATTCCTGAGCTTGAAGCTGATGGAGTGCGGCTGATTTTCGCATCGGATCTGGTTAAATAATAAGTACCTTGTCAGTTCTAAAACGGTTGGATAATGGCGAGGCTATTTTTCACAAACCTAGGCGGAGAAGGGAGGCATACTGGGAGTATGCTGACTGACGACAACGCAGGAGTGTGGTAAATAGACCGTCAGTATTCACTGGACTAGAGCTGATAAGGTACTCGGGGAGGCGGCTCGCTATGCGAGGAGTATTTGATATCGTCGGACCGGTAATGATCGGCCCATCCAGTTCTCATACAGCAGGAGCAGCGCGGTTGGGGAAAATGGCCCGGATCATCCTGGGAGAAACACCGATTGAAGCCATTATTGAATTGCATGGGTCCTTTGCCCAGACGTACCGTGGTCATGGTACAGACAAAGCACTGGTAGCTGGGTTAATGGGATTTTCAACGGAAGATGAACGGATCAGGCAGGCCATTGATATTGCACCTGAACATGGACTGAAAGTGGACTTTGCCATTGTTGATTTAGGCGATGCTCATCCTAACACGGCTGTATTGTACGTTACTGGTGCTTCCGGTCGGAAGGTTAGGGTAGTAGGCGCTTCCGTCGGTGGCGGCAATATCATCATCACGGAGATTGATGGCTATCCTGTGGAACTGACAGGTGAATACAATACGCTCCTTACCATTCATCAGGATAAACCGGGTATTATTTCGCTTGTAACTCATGCCTTGTCTCAGGAAGGTGTGAATATCGCCTTTATGCGGGTTTCCCGTCAGGAAAGAGGGGCCCAGGCTTTGATGATTATAGAAGCAGATCAGATTATATCAGAGGAGGCGCTCCGGTTAGTCAAGGGGATCGGGGCGGTAAAAGTGGCGCTCATCGTTCCGCCTATTTAGACGACAGGGAGGACTACTATGATCCGTTTTACACGTATTCGCGACTTAGTAGCATTGGCTGGGGAAAAGCAGGTGCCTATTTCTGCAATCGTTGAACAATATGAGATAGAACGAAGTCAGCGTCCGGCAGAGGAAATTCACCGTACCATGCTGGACAATCTACAGGTTATGCGCGAAGCCGTAGCTTCGGGCCTGACCGGCACGGAAAAATCGGCAAGCGGGCTGGTGGGCGGCGATGCCAACCGGTTGCTGAACCGGATGGAAAAAGGCTGTACGCTGGGCAGCGGCGCGATGAACCGGGCGGCAGCTTATGCACTGGCAGTGAATGAAGTGAATGCCGCCATGGGGCGCATTGTTGCCTGTCCGACAGCCGGGTCTTGTGGAATTGTTCCCGGTGTTATTCTGGCTGTGGCAGAGAGCCTGAACTGCAGTGATGAACAACTGGTGGCAGCTTTGTTTACTTCTGCCGGTATTGGAATTATCATTGCTGAAAATGCATCAATATCGGGAGCAAAAGGCGGCTGCCAGGCCGAATGCGGCTCTGCAGCAGCAATGGCTGCAGGAGCGGTGGTTGAAATGGCTGGCGGTACGCCTATGCAGGTAAGCCATGCACTGGCACTTGCGCTCAAAAGTACCCTGGGGGTTGTCTGTGACCCGGTTGCAGGTCTGGTAGAAGTACCCTGTGTCAAGCGCAATGCCTTTGGTGCGGTACAGGCATTACTGGCGGCCGATATGGCGCTGTCCGACATAACCAGTGTCATCCCTGCTGATGAAGTAATTGATGCTATGCATCAAATTGGTTTGCTTATACCGAAATCCCTCAGGGAAACCTCTGAGGCGGGCTTGGCAAAAACGCCGACTGCGCTGCAAATTGAGAAAAGGCTGCACGGCAAAGAATAAAAAAAGGGCAATCATTCATAGAACGCTAGGAATGATTGCCCTTTAAATTTTGTGTCAGTGGATTCCCCGTTGTAGTTGGGACAGTGGAGTAAATGCTTAGTTAATCAATATCAGTTTGGCAGGTGTTAGCTGGCGATCCGGCGAAGTTCCTGTAATACACAAAAATACACGAGTGATCACGCCCGTCTCAGAAAGGAACACACGAATGGAACATGTTACTCTTGAAATGGCTGCCTTCTTAGTAGGCACTGGTTTTATTGCTGCTTTTATTGATTCGGTGGTAGGCGGAGGAGGCTTGATTTCCCTGCCGGCACTCTTATTTACCGGGCTGCCGCCAACGTTCGCGCTGGGGACTAATAAGCTGGCAAGTACGCTGTGCAGCGTAACGAGCATGGCTTCTTTTATCCGGTCAGGCAAAGTGGATTTGCAGCTTGTGAAGTATTTATTTCCTGTATCCTTTGCAGGTGCCGCTCTGGGGGCGTACGTAGTTCGCTTGCTGCCCCCGGATTTCTTAAAGCCGCTTGTTGCTATCCTGCTGGTGGTTGTCGCTGTTTATACTCTCTTTAAAAAAGAATGGGGCCACGAGTCAACCTATCAGGGAATGAACAAACGGGTTGCGGTACTTAGTGGTATCAGCGCCTTTACGCTGGGTTTTTATGATGGCTTCTTTGGTCCCGGTACAGGCTCATTTCTCATTTTTGCCTTTTTGTTTATTGGTTTTGATTTTGTACAGTCTGCCGGAAATTCTAAGGTACTTAACTTTGCAAGTAATATTGCAGCTTTGCTGATGTTTGGGTTTATGAATTCCATCAACTATCACTACGGCTTGTTAATGGGAGCAGGCATGTTTGTAGGAGCGCTGGTAGGATCACGGGTTGCCATTAGGCAAGGGGCGGCTTATGTGAGACCTCTGTTTATTGCTGTTACTACCTTGCTGATCAGTAAACAAGTGTGGGATATTTTTCATTAATACTTCTTGTGCGAATAGAAAAAGATGCCTTGCTCGGACAATGAGCAAGACATCTTTTTTGAAATTTAGAAGTGCTGTCGGTAAGTCATTTTGAGCACACCGTAAATGCGTACCTTTTCTTTAGAAATTTTGCGTCTTTTATGCCTGGGATTATCAGGCACAAGCTCAACATACTGATCATCGAGATGATACACATATTTCAAAGTAGCATAGTCATCGGTATCATCAATAATGCCTACGGCACAAATCTGACCGCTGTCACAATAGCCTTGCTTATGGATCAGGGCTTTATCACCGTCAAAAATTCTTGCGCCTTCCATGCTGTCGCCAAAAATTTCAAGAATAAAGAATTCCTCAGGATGGCTGTTCAGCCATGACCGGGGGATGTCCTCATAGCCGGTAAAGCTTTCCATGGCAAGGGCCGGGCAGCCTGCCGGGATGCGGCCAAGGACGGGGACACTGTAAAAAGTCGGTCTGTCATCGGCATTGGCAGGAGTGTTACTGGCAGGTGGGGCCTCTTCTACTCCAAACAAGCGGCTGATCGGTATGTTGAACAGCCTGGCAAGCGTGGGAATAAGCGACGTATCAGGCATTGCCTTGCCTGACTCCCATTTGGCAACAGCCTGCTGGGTAACGCCGATGATTTTGCTTAACTCTTCCTGAGTGAGTCCTTTTTTTATCCGTTCTGTTCTAATGATATCTGCTACCATTTCTATCACCTACTTGTATCTATATTACAACTAGTTGTTGTGAAAAGGAAGAAGAACAACTAAATTTCGTGGAAACAATTGACAAACAACACGAAGTTGTACTAGTATAAAGATGGACAACTTAGAGTTGTTGAAGGGGTGAGGAAATGAGGACAAGGCTGATCCGGTTTCGCGGAGAACGGTCACAGGAGGAAATGGGAAGGCAATATGGTGTATCTCAGCAGGCCTGGAGTTACTGGGAGCGAGGGGTTAAGAATCCATCGCCGATGATTATGAAAAGAATCGAGGATGATTCGGGTGTGCCGATGGAAGTGCTGTTTCCTGATATTTTTAACAACCTTAAGTTGTAATGCTAACAGAAGGGGCTTTGCGATCAATTTAAACTTATTTTTAGTATGAGTTGTCTAAAAATTCTTATATTGTTAGCAATGGCTGGCATATCCATTGGCCATGCACCGGGCAATTACTATGAAATTCCTCGTTAATGCCGGGTTGGCTGTGAATCCAGACAGGCAGCACTTGAGCATAAGCAGCAGGATGAGATTAAATAATCAGCAAAAAAACGGTCTGCTATTAGCAGATCGCTTTTTATTAATGGAATGTAGAATATAGTAAAAATAACGAAAATTAAGATTACATAAATAAAAAAGAAAATAAAAAATATTGACAAAACAAATAAAAGCAGGCATTATTTTACATATAGACAAAACAAATGAAAACTTAATAAATGGTACAGGTGCCCGCTAGTGTCTTGACAAAGTTGTGAATTAGAATTAGACAGTGTAGATTTTTTTGCAATGCAAGGCGGAGGAGTCCGCGCATATCGGGAATATGTAAGGCGACGACAACGCAGCAGTGCGAAAAAAGATACGCTGGCTAAGCTAAGATTTAACTTGGTCAAGACACAAGGGCTTAATAGGGAAGTCCGGTTAAAGGCCGGCGCGGTCCCGCCACTGTAATGAGGAGCAACTCCATGATATGCCACTGGGACAAGCGTCTTGGGAAGGTTTGGAGAAGCAATGACTCAGAGTCAGGAGAACTGCCTGTAGAACAATCACCGTAGTACGGTACTAACTCTAGTACAGTACGTAACCTGCGAGAGATGGGGAGGGGATTATCGGAGTAGTCTATACCATAGGCTTACTACAGTGTGCTTTTTTGCTGAAGAGAGCTTTTAAAATGGGTTTCTCCTATAGTCAACACCTACATTTTGGGTTGGAGGTTGATGATAGGAGAGATCCATTTTTTATTTGTTAATTTACGGTTCCGGCTTTACGTATGCAATCAAAACGATATTTAGTGAAAGTCGGTGAATACAGTGGCTTATTGCCGCAAACATGGCGTTTTTTATCTTTTGTTGCTTTTGCCGTTGGTCTTGCAGCCTTGTTTTGCACAGGCTGCTCCGGCAAGTGCTGAGCCCCCTGCTGGCGTTACCGAGCAAGTACGACCGGCTGTAACGGCTCCAGTAGTAGAGACTTCACCTGATAATGAAGCAGAAATGTCAGGACTGTATCCGTTAGTGGTGCAGCTTAACTATTTGAAGGTAGATCAAGCCAGGCCCCTCTTGAGTGCGCTAGTGCCGGAGGAGAATATCAAAGCTGATCCGGTAAGAAATGTTCTGGTCATTATGGGCAGCCCGGACGTATATGATCAGGTCAAATACTTGCTTACTAAAATTGATACACCGCCGAAGCAAGTAATGTTTGAAGTACAGATTATCGAAATTAACCGGGATGATTTAACGAAACTGGGAATTGACTGGGATTCCGTAACGTATTTGCCTTCAGCCCCGCTGTATGATAATTCGGCATTTCGTATCGGACACGGTAAATATGGCGCCAATATCCAGGGAATCATTAATCGCTTAATTGAACACAAAAAGGGAAGATTGCTGGCAAGTCCGCGAATTGCCACCCTGGACGGAGTAACGGCAAAAATTCTCATCGGAGATAAACTGGCAGTGGAGACCTCACAGCCTACCTCCGGGAGTACGCCGATTATTTCTGTTATCTATGTAGAGGTCGGCATCAAGCTGGAAGTGACTCCCACGGTAAATAAGGATGGTTTTATTACTACTCTTATACAGCCGGAAGTTAGCAATAAGACAGATACTACGAAAAATAACAATCCGAATATCCGTACCCGTCAGGCTAATGCAACACTCAGGGTTAAAAGCGGCTCAACCATCGTGCTAGGCGGACTTATCCAGCGGCAGGAAACCAGCGATACCTTTAAAGTCCCATTACTGGGCGATCTCCCTATCGTTAGGGGATTCTTCCGCTCAACAACCAAACAAACGACAGAAACTGAGCTGGTTATTATGCTGACTCCGAAAATAATGGACACTGAGCTTTGAGGAGGAGAGGATGAAGAAATGGGCTTGCCTGATTACCGTCTTATTTGTAATGTTTTTGAAGGTACCAGCAGTTGCTGCAGCGCCTGCAGAGCAGCTTGCTGCACAGTGGGCTCCCGTCCTCTACCTGGCAGACCAAAGTGATGGGATGGCTGCACCACAGAATGTGTTTACCACCGTTAATTTTGACCTGGACTGGCGGCTGAACAACAACTGGTACAACTTGCGTTTTTATCCCTTGGAAAAAGCGATGTATTATTCGGTAGTGGAATGTGAAACCCATTATCTCATCGGCTATTACCAGTACTATCCGAGATATGCCGGCGGCGGCGGTCACGAGCATGACATGACCGGCATACTGGCAGCCATCAAAAAAAACGGCGATGGCGCTGATCAGTTGGATATGCTGGTGACATACAGTAATCACCGGTGGCAAAACTGGGATGGAAATAAACTTCGGGTGGAAAACGGACATCCTCTCCTACAGGTAAAAGGAGAAACCCATGAGATAAATGCCTGTGTGAAAAATAGAACACTTTTACAGACAAGCAGCATTTATGCGCTAGGAGCAGGTAATCAATTGAAGGTGCACACCGGATACCGCTTAATCCCGTTAGAACAGCTATGGGAACAGCGACAGGACATCGGTCAGGGACGGATATTTGCCCGCTGGGGCTACTTCGACAGCTACAACGCAGTCAAAGTTGCGGCACCCTGGGGCTGGAATTACCGGGAATTTAACTGGCTGGCTAACCCCGGTGAAATGATCCAGTGCTTCAGGGGAAGACACGTTACAACCTGTAATTATCTTAATAATCCTTATCAGGTTAATGCCATAGAATAACAACTGCATATTGCTGGTATAGGTGCCCATATGGGCTTAATAGGGAAGTCCGGTGAAAGGCCGGTGCGGTCCCGCCACTGTAATGAGGAGCAGCTCCAAGATATGCCACTGGGATTCGTCCTGGGAAGGTTTGGAGCAGCAATGAATCAGAGCCAGGAGAACTGCCTATACAACAATCACCGTAGTACGGTACTAACTCTAGTACAGTACGTAACCTGCGAGCGATGGGGAGGGGATTATGTGGGCACTCTGTTTTATAGACTGTCTCAATGTCATTATTGAGACTGACTAAGGAAAATGGATTTCTCAGATAGTCAGGCTTCCTTCTAGCGGGAGGTTTGACTAGCTGAGAAATCCATTTTTTATTTAACCAATTCAATTTGACATAGCGCGGAAACAGCTACGGTACAGGCGCCCATAGTACCTTGTCAGGTCTAAAACGGTAGGATGATGGCGGAAAACAGACCATTAGGATTCACTGGATTAGATCTGACGAGGTACTAGAGGCTTAAAAGGGAAGCCGGTGAAAGACCGGTGCGGTCTCGCCACTGTAATGAGGAGCAGCTTCATATTATGCCACTGGGCTTAAAGCCTGGGAAGGTTTGGAGTAAGCAATGAATCAGAGCCAGGACAACTGCCTGTACGGACAATCTTCGTTTGACCTGCGAGTGACAGGCAGAGGATTCGAATATTTGAAGGGATGAGGAGGGAAACAGAGGCTGTAGTTAAGTAAGTTGGTTAAGACGAAAGAGGAGAGATTTTGAAGTGAAGCAACACAGATTGAAGAGAAAAGCCCTGGTAATAAGTATTGCCTGTGCCTTGGCACTGACCTGGACACCTGATTTTGGCAGCAGCGTATATGCTGCAGAAGCTGGCGGCGAGCATTCACAGGAAACGAAGGAAACTGTGAATGCAGACGGCAAAGCGGAGCAGGAATACTCGCTGGAGTCCATCACGGTAGAGGCCAAGCGCCCGGACTGGGAGTCCAAGCTGTCACCGGGTACGGTGACGATTATCCGACCTGATGATTATAAAGGTGAGCAGAAGACGCTGCCTGAGCTATTGAAAGATGTGCCTGGTGTGCATGTCCGTGAAGTGAACGGCAAGGGACAGTATACCACCGTCAGCGTCCGGGGTAGTACGGCAGCTCAGGTTGGCGTATTTGTCGACGGAGTGTTGTTTAACCTGGGTGGTGACGCAGCTGCCGATATTTCAACGATTCCGGTGAAAAACGTAGAGCGAATTGAAGTATATCGCGGCTATATCCCAGCCCGCTTCGGTGGTACATATATCGGTGGTGTCATTAACATCGTCACGAAACGGCCAACTCAGTCCAATGTATCTGCATCAGTGGGACAAAGCTCCTGGGGCGGCTACACCGGCAGTTTGCAGGTCGATTCACCGCTGGGGAAAGGTAGCTTGATGGTTGGTATCAACCGAGATCAGAGCGATGGCGATTTCCGGTATAAGAACTTTCAAGTGCCTTCTCGGTATAATGACATAATGCAAGAGTATGAGAAACTTCCGGTCACCAAACTTCAATACTATAACCTTCAAGTGAGTTCGTTAAATATTAATTTAGGTATACCTTTCACTTGGGACTCTTTCACATCGTTAGAAGAGGTTCAGCAAGCAACAACACCGGGAAGCGCATTTTATAGCGGGTTAAAGAGTGCGGGGATAGCTGCTGGATATAGTGCTGAAGATATGGAATTTGTGTTGTCTTCACCTGAGTGGTTTGGCTATGATCCTGAATTTCAAAAAAAGTGGTGGGACGAAAAAATGACGGGAAATCCTGGAGTAACAGATGAGGATCGTTACCGTCGCAATAATGATTATAAAAATACCGATGCCATTATTAAGTGGCAGGATGATCATTGGGTAGCAAAAGCTACCTGGAAAAAAATCGACAGGCATCTGCCCGAGGGGTTGTGGGCAGGGAATGGGGGGTACGGAAACAGCAATACCTATGTAGATCTGGATGATTCTAGTTCTTTAGGCCCGCGGCGGCAGGAACTTACTGCCAAGGAACTGTTAGTAGGCCGCCGGGATACGGTTGGTAAAATGGAATGGGGCTGGTCGGTGAACTATCTGGATCAGAATAAGGATTACCGCAACGAGAGATATGATCCTGTAAAACATGAGAATGACTACTATTTCAAGCATCCGCTCCGTATTTGGAGCAGTTACGATTCCCGCAGAGTCGGCGGCGCCATTGACGGCAGCTATGAGGCCGGCAACGGCCATCTATTAGAATTCATGGCTAACTTGTCTAAGGAAAAAATGGACATTGACGGCTCGGGTATAACCAATTTCGTAGATGGTGAAATTGACTGGCGCCGGCGTTTTCGCAACTATTTTGAACAGACATTATTCAATATTCAATTGCAGGATACCATTACCTTAAATAAAGCGGAGGACCTTTGGTTTACGCCAAGCGTGCGTTATAATTCTTCAACAGTGTTAGGCCGCAGTACGCGGCTGATAACTGAGCATAACAACCATATATGGTTCAATCAGGAAGATGAGCAGCAAGACAGCAAAGTTACCTGGCAAGCGGCTTTGAAGAAAAAAGTCAGCGATAAACTTACCTTACGCTCTACAGTTGGGTCCTATTATCGTCTGCTTAACCTCTATGAAATTGCCGGTGACGGCGCCGGTATTATGCCCAGGCCGATATATGATAAGGATTTCAAGGCTGGATTAATCTCTGCTTTCCCATTGCCGGAAGAAGGTACACAGTGGGATGTGAGCGCCATCTGGGATGATCGTATCCTAGGAGCTGATGGCAATATCCAATTGACCTATTTCGGGCGGAAATCAGAAAACCTGCTGCAACTGTACCGTTTCGGTTATGATTATTGGTCTTACAGCAATGCTGCCAGAGGGCGGGTAAACGGGGCTGAGCTGCAGACCAAGCTTAGTTGGGACAAGTGGGATATGAACCTGGCCACAACGTATACGCATCTTAATGCGCAACGAAAATACAATAATCCGACAGGGACGGGGGAGACCTATTATGATATGCCAGCGACATATCTCCCCGAATGGGAAGGCTCTATGCGCCTGACCTACCGTCCTGATCAAAAGACGTCTGTTTTTACCGAACTCAAGTATATGGATAAAATGTTTGTAAGTGAAAGCTTTGAGTGGAAGCAGAAACCCCTGACTACAGTCGGGTTAGGCGTAAAACACAAATTTACTAACGATCTGCAAGTGGCGGTGGGCGTAAACGATCTGTTTAACAAAGGCCCGGAACTGCGGCTGGTGAAAACAGGCTTAGACAACGATGGAAATCCCCTTCCCCCCGATTGGCCGTCATCAATTACCTATCCGTTAAATACCGATCATCCGACTCAGGGGCGTACTTATTATGTGACCATGCAGTATAAGTATTAGAGGCAGTCGGCAGCAGCAAAGGAGGTGATGCCCCATACTTCAGGCAGGCAAGAACAGTCTGGCAGGAAGGGCGTGATGGCAGAAATCATACTGGTATCCCAGAATTTTTCAGGCAAGCAAAATTTTAAAAGAGAGAGGGAATGAATCATGAAAATGAAATTCGGTTTTCTCAAAAGGGTTGTTGTAGCAGCCTTGACTTTGAGTGTGCTTGGCAGCTCGGCAGCGCTGGCTGCTACGGATAATTTATTCGGTTACACGGTTGTTGATGCCGGTTATTCGCAAGGCCTGGCCGGTGTCATCAACGGCGACCGAACCGCTGCACCTACTACCTTTACGTCCAGCACTAAAGTCACAGGTTTAAACAGTGATCCGGCGCTGTTCAACTTCTTCCAGGGCACTGAAAGCCGCCTGGTATTGCGTCAGTATAATGTAGCCAATCCTGCAAACCTGATAGCAAATAAAATCCTTGACCCGGTTGCTTCCACATGGACGTCTCTGGCAACGCCGACCTGGGATGCTGTACGCAACCTGCATGCGGTAGCCACCAAGGGTAATTACTTATATGCTACCGGCTATGATTTAGCCAAAATCGCGGTAGTTAATATGAACAGCAGTTATGCCCAAACAACCAGCTATCAGTTCCCGACAGCCTGGACGAGCATTCCCACATCAGTCGTACCAGCCGGTGCCTCAGTTCACGGTGAAGGCTTAACTGTTGTCGGCAATAATTTGTATGCACTGTTTACTGTCAATCCGAGCGGCAGCTATTCGGTGTACTCTGACAGCGTTGTCGTGAAATTCAGTATTAACAGCATTAGCGGTGCTTTGAACTATGTTAATTATATAACCGTCGGCAAAAACGCCTTCACCCTTGACCATTACAACAACAAACTCTACGTCTGCGGCCTGGGCGGCACGCAGAATGCCGGCAGTGCCAATGCCGACACCCGTATGGATATCATAGATTTGACCAGCTTCACTAAAACTACTGTTACCAAGACCTCTTCCATGACTGGCGATTTCCGCGATATTACTATCGTTGATGCCAATAATGCCTATGTATTCCTCGGCAATTATGATGCATCATTTGCCAATATGGTCGGCGGCGTATACCGCACCACCGTGGCTAATCTTGCTTCGCCTTCGCTTTGGACCAAGGTTAGTGACGTAAACTCAGCCGGCTATCTCTGGGGCATCTATGCTGACAGCAACCGCTTCTGGTTTGTCAAAGGCAACCAGATCGACATCTACCCCGGCTTGCCTACCAGCACCTCCGATACAGCTGCTAAAACCTTCACTCCTACCCAATTGGGCTACAGCGGCGGCAACCTGAACTCGGCAATTATTCTTGCTCCGGATCAAACTACAGCTTTCGCTGCCAGGAGCAATTCCGGCGTGGCTAAATCCTTCGCAGCTCACTCCATCCTGGCACAGCAAGCGCGCAAAGCTGCTGAACAAGCCAAAACTGGCCTGAAAATTGTAAACGGCCAAAGAATCCTGAGCTTCGATAAATAAGCTTACTCTCAAAAGGCCTGGACGCAACCTCGTCCAGGCCTTTTTTTGTGCTGCAGGCAGAAAAGGGAAATTGCAGAATTTGGCGAATAAAGTAGATTCATAGAATTGGTGAATTTTACCTAGTGCCTTGTCAGGTCTAAAACGGTAGAAGAATGGCGAGGCTATTTTCTGCAAAACAAGGCGGAGGAGGGAGGCATACCGGACGTATGCTGACTGACGACAACGAAGGGTTGCACAAAACAGACCGTCAGTATTCACTGGATTAGATCTGACGAGGTACTATGAACGGGAAATAGCTTTGTAAGTACAAGGAGGTACTGTAAGGTTATGCGCTATTGTATTTTTTGCGGTGTGAAAATCCCCCTGGATGCAAAGTTCTGCCAGAACTGCGGGAAAGAGCTGCCCGAATCATCCGGTGCAAATGCCCCTGAAGTTACTGCCGATGAGACAACTGATCCGGCCACAGGCGTGCTTGCATCACCAAAAGCCAAAATTATGGTAGGTGTGGGCGTATTTGTGGTCATGATCGCGGTATTTACAGGAACGATGATTCTGGTAAATGCAAAGTAAAAAGGCAGGAGGGGTAGTATGTATTGTCCTAAGTGTGGGCAGCAACTCAATGCTGATGGCAGCTTTTGTGCTTTTTGCGGCAAGGATGTTGCCTATCTGATTGCAAAGCAGGCGGCGGCAACTGTTTCAGAGGAGCAGGAGAGCGCTCCGGTAAAAAAGCAGCCTAAGCTGACTATGCAGAAGCAGGTTTATTGCAATTCTTGTGGTACAGGTGTATTTAGCAAAGATAATTTCTGCTACCAATGCGGGAAAAGAGCGCAGAAGGCCTATTATAACCAGGACAGGCAGCGCAAGTGGCTGATAGCCGGTGCCTGTTTGACCGTCTTTTGTCTCTCGGCATTTTTTGTTTTTCGATATAACCAGTAATGAGCAGCAAAAAGGCTGTACAATCCATCGATATTATGGATTGTACAGCCTTTTTGCTGCTTGCGAGGGAGGTTATTGTTTGAAGCTGCGAGGCATATATTTTCATACAGTCTGGTACTGTGCCTTTACCCACTAGAAAAGGGAGGATGATTATGGCTAATATTGACTTTGAGAAGTTAATAAAACAGGACCGGCAAGAGCGCAAGCAGCCTCATTTTTCAGGGACATTGCTGGACTATCTGGAGATCGTGAAGGATAATCCCAAACTTGCCATGCTGTCCCATCAACGGATGTATGAGTTATTGACCAGGGCCGGGGTGGAAGTAATCAAAACAGAGGAGCAGGCCCGCCTGAAGCGCATTTACGGCAACGATACTATTAAACGGTATAACTTTTTCAAGCAGGATTTCTATGGCATTGATAAAACCATCATGAAAATCATGCGCTACTTTCACTCGGCAGCCATGAAGGGGGAAGAAGCGCGGCAGGTCATCTACCTGGTCGGCCCGGTAGGGGCAGGTAAGTCTTCCTTAATGGAAGCTTTGAAACGGGCCTTGGAAATGAGTCCGCCCATTTACTCCATTCAGGATTGCCCTATGCGGGAGGAACCGCTGCATTTAATCCCTAAGCATATGCGTCCTGAGTTTGAAAAGCTGCTGGGAATCCGGATCGAAGGGGATCTATGCCCTGTCTGCCGTTACCGGCTCAAAAATGAATACAACGGTGAATTTGAGCGGTATCCGGTGACGACTACCGAATTCTCTATACGCTCCCGCAAAGGGATTGGCGTAGTGCCGCCGGTTGATCCTAATAATCAGGACACCTCGGTACTGGTCGGGTCCGTGGATATTTCTAAAATGGATCTTTACTCCGAAGATGACCCCCGGGTGCTGTCTTTAAATGGCGCTTTTAATGTAGGTAATCGCGGGATAGTGGAGTTTATTGAAGTCTTCAAAAATGATGTTGAGTATTTGCATACCATGATAACAGCTACCCAGGAAAAGTCGATTCCTTCACCGGGAAAGGGCTCGATGATTTACTTTGACGGCATTATTCTGGCTCATTCCAATGAGGCAGAGTGGAATAAATTCAAGTCTGATCATACGAATGAGGCTATTTTGGATCGCATCGTAAAAGTGGAAGTTCCCTATTGCCTGGAGCTGGATGAGGAGGTCAAGATTTATCAAAAGGTCCTTCGCAATAGCTCTTTCGATGCTCATATAGCTCCTCATACCATTGAAATGGCTTCTATGTTTGCCATCCTTACCCGGTTAAGCGCTTCAACGAAAGTAGATGCGCTCACCAAGCTGAAGATCTATAACGGCGAAGAAATTGTGGAACAAGGCTCTACCAAGAAGGTAGATGTCTTTGAGCTGCGGGAGGAAACACCTCGCGAGGGGATGACAGGCATCTCGACCCGTTTTATTATGAAAGCAATTGATACGGCCTTGTCCGAATCGGAGAATAACTGCATTAATCCGATTGCCATTGCCGATACGCTGGTAAAAGCGACTAAGGAACTGGCTATTCCTGATGATGAAAAGAAACGGTACCTCAATTTCCTGCAGGATGCCATTAAGAAAGAATACCATAAGGTCGTGGAAAAAGAGATTACCCGTGCCTTCATTCATGGGTATAAGGAACAGGCTGAGAGTCTGTTTAACAATTATCTCGATCATTCTGAAGCTTATGTGAATGCAACTAAGATCAAGGATAAGAGTACCGGCGAGGAACTGGAACCAGACATTAAATTCCTCCAGTCCATTGAAGAGCAGATCGGCATTACCGGCACTGCTGCCCGCGGTTTCCGGCAGGATGTTACCGCCTACATGTTTTCGCTGCTGCGCAATGGCGGCACAATCGAATACAGCAGCTATGAACCCTTGAAGGAAGCAATTGAAAAGAAGCTGACTTCATCGGTGAAAGAGCTGTCACGGGTCATTACCAAGGCGCGCGTGCGGGATAAAGAACAGGCTACCAAGTACAATGCTATGGTTGATGAAATGAAGCGCAACGGCTATTGCGACCACTGCTGCAATGTTATTTTGAAATATGCCGCGAATAACCTGTGGAAGGACTAGAGGCAAATGGCTATTTTCAAGGATGGCGGTATGGGGCAGTCGGACCGCTCGGCCTGGGATCGTAAACGACACCGGCAGCTGGTGGAAGAGGCCATTAAAAAGAATATGGGCGATATCATTGCCGAAGAAAGCATTATCGGCCAGAGCAAGAATAAAAAGATTAAAATTCCTATCAGGGGCTTAAAAGAATATCAGTTTGTCTATGGCAAAAATAATGGCGGAGCGGCATCGGGGACCGGGCAGGAACATAAGGGACAGGTAGTGGGCAAGGTGAAAGGAGACCAGCAGGAAGGCGCAGTAGGGCAGGCCGGTGATGAGCCCGGCGAAGATATTTATGAAACAGAAATAACGATCGACGAGCTGATCGGATATCTATTTGAAGATTTGAAGCTGCCTGATATGGAGCGCAAGAAGTTTGCTCAAATCGAAGCGGAACGAAAGTTTAAACGCTCCGGTGTCCAGCGTAAAGGCATCCCTCCCAGACTGAATAAAAAGCGCTCTCTCATGGAAAAGATCAAGCGCGAAAAAATGGCTTGCCGCGAGCGGGCCGGCGAGGATCCGGAGGCTGCTGTAGAGCGCATTCCTTTCCGGGAAGAGGATCTGCGGTACTGGCGGGTCAAAGAAGATACGCGGCGCCACTCGAATGCAGTCGTTATCTGCATCATGGATACATCGGGCTCAATGGACCAAACCAAAAAGTATCTGGCTCGCAGTTTTTATTTTCTGCTCTATCAGTTTGTCATGTGGAAATACGAACAGGTGGAAGTGGTTTTCATCGCCCATACCACAGAAGCAAAAGAAGTTACGGAAGATGAGTTTTTTCATCGCGGCGAAGCCGGTGGGACGTATATCTCCAGCGGTTATGCCAAAGCCCTGACTGTTATTGAAGAACGTTACAATCCTGAGGTTTGGAATATTTATACCTTTCATTGCTCGGACGGTGACAATTGGAGCAACGACAATGATAAGGCCGTAGCGCTTGCTGCTCAGCTATGCCAAATTTGCAACCTATTTGGCTATGGGGAGATTATGGGCAATTACGGGTATGGCAGTACCATTCGCCGCGAATATGAACAACGCGTAAAGGCCGCTAACTTTGTTATGGTTACAATGGGTAAAAAAGAAGATGTTTGGCCGGCCTTCAAGCAAATCCTGGATAACGAGTCGGCTGCCGGGGGTGACCAGTAGTGCGGGAATATGCGATGAGGGAACTGGAATATTGGAATGACCGGATTGAAGAGCTAGTGAAAAAGGCCGGTTTAGACTGCTTTGAGCAATACTTTGAAATTGTCAGCTACGAAGATATGCTCTGCTATGGAGCATATGTGGGGATGCCTACTCACTATCCGCACTGGAGTTATGGAAAATCCTACGAAAGACAGAAGAGCTTTTATCAGTATAATCTAGCAGGACTGCCTTATGAAATGGTCATCAATTCTGATCCGTGCATTGCTTATTTGATGCGGGATAATACTCTGTTACTGCAAATCCTCACAATCGCCCATGTATACGGACACAATGATTTCTTTAAAAATAACCGTCTCTTTAAACGGGACACCAGGCCTGAGCAGACGGTGGAAACCTTCAAAACCCATGCCAACCGGGTGCGCCAGTATAACAATGATCCCAGTATCGGCGCCGAAAGAGTTGAGCGCATTTTAGATGCTGCCCATGCGCTTCGGTTTCAGGTATGCCGCCATGGTGAAGGCAAGCTGCCGGATAAGAAGCAATTAGCTGAGGAAGCGGAAGTTCCTGTCCCGGAACGCCTGCAGGAAGATCTGCTCGCTTTTTTATCTGAACGCAGCCAGCTGGCAGAATGGGAGAGAGATTTAATTAATATTGTCCGGCAGGAAACGCTGTACTTCATTCCCCAAATGGAAACAAAGATTATGAATGAAGGCTGGGCAAGCTACTGGCACTATCAATTACTTAACCAATTAGAGCTGCCTCAGGGCTTGCATCTGGAATTTCTGCAGCGACACAATCTGGTCATACGGCCTCACGAGGGGCGCATCAATCCCTATTTCGTCGGCTTTAAGATGTTTGAATACCTGGCAAAGCAGCCTGACGGTGCACATAAGATTAAATCTGTCCGCGCCGAAGAGCGGGATCAGTCCTTTTTACGCCGCTATCTGAATCAGGAGCTGTGCGAAGAATTGCACTTATTCAGCTATGCAGTTGACGGTGAAGATATCATAGTTGACGAAGTAGCAGACGAAGAAGGCTGGAAAAAAGTGCGGGATACGCTGGTTACCTCTATTGGGGTAGGCTCCATCCCTATCATTCGCCCGCTAAGTGTTGAGCAGGGGACTTTGGTACTGGAGCATGTGTATGACGGGCGGGAGCTGGAATTGAACTATGCCAAAGAGACACTGAAATATGTTGCCGAATTATGGGGAGCGAAAGTAGAATTGCGTACCCGGCTGGCAGAGCAGGAGAAGGTGCTGGTCTGTGCTGCTGATAAAACGATATCGCTCCAGGACACAGCCATCTGGTAAATAATCTCTTGTCGAATATTGGCGAAAGAGTTATAATAAGGATAATAATACCAGTTTCCGCAATGGTAATAATAGAGGAGTTGGTAGGATTATGGATATCGCCGCATTATCAACCGTATCAGCTAATGTTCGGGTGCAGCAAGAGGTTAGTGTTTTAAACATGAAAAGAGCCATGGATCTAACGGAACAGAATGGTCAGGCCGTCCAGCAGCTCATTCAGTCAACAGGACAATCGCTTGAACCACACCTAGGAAAAAACGTGGATATTGCCATATAGAAAAAAGGACTTACCGCGAGGTAAGTCCTTTAACATATAGACAAACGTACATGGCAGAGATTGCCGCGTCGTTTTACTCCTCGCAATGACAGTAAAGCCGGGTGTCATCGCGAGCGTAGCGTGGCGATCTCTTTTGCTGGATTACTTTTGTCGACAGTCTCTCAAGGACTTACCAGGAGGTAAGTCCTTTTTGTTTTGGTTGCTCAATTAACAACTGTTGGTGCAACTCAGGTGTTTGGGTTTTGAACTTTTTCGGGGGGCGGTCAAACTCCGTCATGTATTTCCAATAGCGCATCGGCATGTGGCTCCTGCGGCATTTGGGGTTATAACGTCCTTCGATGGCAATGGTATCGTAAAACAGCTGCCACAGCTCACGGTAAGCATGCTCAGTTTCGTCTGCTTCAGGCATTTCGAGAGTGTCGATGGGAATAACAGCAGACTGATAAGGCTGATAAATCAGTCCCATGCCGTGTGTTTTATCGTGGATTAAAAAGCGTTCTTCCGGATACCGCTCGCAAAAGTGCTGCACCATAAGGGGCAGTACAAAGTTTTTAGGGGCTATCGTTCCTACAAGAACATTGTTGAAAATAGAAAATCGCAGAAAACCAGTCAATAAATGACTCTCTTTTTCCAAATGTTTCACAGCTTTAGAGAGTTTATTCACTCTGTCATCTGTCAGCATATCCATGACTGTCGGACCCTGACTATACCCCAGCCGGAGAAATAGCAGGATGTGCAGCTCTTTTTGATCGAGACAAGTTAAGAATGCCCGCCTGATAAAGTTTAGCGCCGCTGACCCCAGTTTTTGGGGGATCGATGCCAAAACCCGGCTGGCCTTTTGTAAATCAGTCTGAATTGTTTTGCCGGAAAAAAGCTGGGAATGGGATGTAGCGGCAAGACGGATATCCAAGGGAATTTCTTTTTTGTCGTAGCTTTCAAATACGCAGCATAATAAACCATCAAAGCTGCCGTCATAGTAATAAATCAGATCCGAATCGGTGTACATTTTACCCTAGTCTCCCTTCAAGGGGCAGAAATGATTGATCAAAAAGAGAGAGCTGCTCTGACGTTACCATTTTTTCGGGAAGCAAAGAGAGGAGCATGGAATTTTGTGATATCTTAGCACCGGTTCTCGTTTTTCCGCTGCAAGTAATGAAATATTGCGCCCGTTTAAGGACAACTCCCAGTTTTTTGAGGTCCTCAAAACGAAGGGTGCTCATGCGGCGGGCAGTTACGATTCTCATGGCGCTTGTTATGCCAATGCCAGGTATTCTGAGTAAATGCTCATAGGGAGCACGATTGATATCTACAGGAAAAAAATCGATATGATGAAGGGCCCAGTTACATTTGGGATCTAAATGAGGATGAAAGCTTTGATTTTGCTGATCAAGCAGTTCGCTGGCTGAAAAACCATAAAATCGCAATAACCAGTCTGCCTGGTAAAGACGATGTTCACGTAAAAGCGGTGGTTTTGTATCTACTGTTGGCAGGAGACTATCTTCTGTTACCGGCATATAGGCAGAGAAAAAGACACGTTTGAGCTTATATCTTTTGTAAAGGCCTTCGGTCAGATTGAGAATCTGAAAATCTGTTTCCGGAGTAGCACCAATAATCATTTGCGTACTTTGCCCGGCAGGAACAAATTTTGGAGCATGCCGGTATTTTACAATATCGCGGGAATTTTCCTGTATCCTATTTTGAATGTAACCCATAGGAGTTAATATAGAATGCTTTGTCTTGTCCGGTGCCAGCAATTGCAAGCTGCTTTGCGAAGGCAGCTCAATATTTACACTCATCCGGTCGGCAAGCATACCAAGGTGGGTCAGTAAAAGACTATCTGCACCAGGGATCGCTTTAGCATGAATATATCCGGTAAAACGGTACTCTTCACGCAAAATGCGTAGTGCTTCAATCATCTGTTCACAGGTATAGTCAGGATTTTTTAACACACCGGAGCTTAAAAAAAGACCTTCTATATAATTACGGCGATAAAAATTAATTGTTAGTTCAGCCAGCTCCCGTGGCGTGAACGCCGCACGGGGAGTGTCATGAGAGCGCCGGTTGACACAGTATTTGCAATCATAAGAGCAAATATTGGTCATCAAAACCTTCAACAAAGAAATGCAGCGTCCATCGGCCGAAAAACTGTGGCAGATACCGGCGGCGCTGGCGCTGCCAATGCTTCCGGCTTTTGCTTTTTTATTCACTCCGCTGGATGTACAGGCCACATCATATTTCGCTGCATCGGTTAAGATTTTCAACTTATCAAAGACATCCACAAGCGGCACCCCTTTTTGGTGGTAGTTATGATTAATTATACAAACAAAACAAATGTTCGTCAAACGTTTGTTCTAAAAAATAAGCTGTTTTGCATCAAGAGCGAAAATGGTTTTGCACGGAGCAGCCCCGTTCATGGTATACTAAGCACAAAAGTGTTTCTTTTAGCTCCATAGTGTCTTGAAAAGAGACATACACTGGCAGGACGCGATAATGCCGTCGCTGCTATTTTCGCGATAGTACCCTTTGGTATGATTGTTGCATCTTATAAATCGATTAGGTGTGAATCTGTGAATAAGGAGCGGGATGTCATGAATAACGAAACCAGGTTAAAGCTGGTCATAGATAATCCTTTTGAAGGAATTATGGCCATTGACGAGAAAGGGATCGTTTTTTTCGTTAACGCTTTCTTTTTAGAAATATTAAATAGCTCGGAACAAGCGGTAGTGGGCAGGCCTGTGTGGGATGTTGTCCCCAATTGCCGCCTGTATGAAACAGTTGGTCAAGGCTATTCAATCTGGGGAGAGACATTAAAGATACATGCAAAGGAACTATTAGTAGCCCGTTTTCCTCTGAAGGTTGGCGGTCAGGTTGTCGGGGCTATGGTGAAGACCCTCTTTCCTGATCAAACTGTTGCCAAAGAAATCGTTCATAAGCTTGCGCAGCCTGCTAAAACAAGCTTTCAACAGTCGTTATGTACCTGCCGGGATATTATTGGTGAAACAGTACCGATGCTGTATGTAAAAAAGCTTGCCCGCCGGGCATCAAGGACAAGCTCTACCCTGCTGATAACCGGTGAGAGCGGCACAGGCAAAGAAATTATTGCCCAGGCAATTCATACCCGCTCTGTCCGGCGGGAGGCGCCATTCATTACCGTAAATTGTGGTGCGATACCGGAAAATCTGCTTGAATCTGAGCTGTTTGGCTATGTTGATGGCGCTTTTACAGGTGCAAAAAAGGGCGGAAAACCGGGTAAATTCGAGTTGGCAAATGGCGGCACCATTCTTTTGGACGAGATCGGTGACATGCCGTTATATATGCAGGTTAAACTGCTGCGGGTGCTCCAGGAACGGGAAGTATGGCGAGTAGGGGCAACCTCGCCCACTAAACTGGATGTACGGGTGATGGCGTCAACGAATACTGATTTAAAACAACTGGCAAAGGACAAGAAGTTCCGGGAAGACTTGTACTATCGTCTGAATGTATTGGAAATTAATCTGCCGCCGTTGCGAGAACGGATAGCAGACCTGCCTTTGCTAATAGAAGCACTGATTTGCCGGATTAACAGTAAAATAGGTGCTGATGCCAAAGCGATTACGCCTGCTTCGCTGGATATTCTCAAGAGCTACAGCTGGCCTGGCAATGTGCGGGAATTAGAGAACCTGCTTGAACAGGCAATCAACTGGAGTGAAGAGGCCATTATTGATGTGCAAAAAATTCCCATGAAACCATGGGAATTGGAAGTACCAAGCTCTGCTCGGCAAGCGGAACAGCCCTTTCGTAATGTAGTGGAACAGACTGAACGGGATTTGATTATCAGTGCTTTGCAAAAAACAAATGGCAATAAAGCCATGGCAGCCCGTATGTTAAATATTCAGCGCTCCGTTTTATATAAGAAACTGGAACGGATGAATATTGCTTATTAAAAGTGTAGCTGTTATCTGTAGCTTTAGGGGACATATGTCTCCTTGAAAATACACAAAAAGAGATCACCACGCTACGCTCGCGATGACACCACTTTATTATCATTGCGAGGAGTAAAACGACGCGGCAACCTCCTTCCAGGTACGTTTGTCTAAATGCTTAAGTCTCCAGGCCGATGAGCCTGGAGACTTTTTTTGCCCAAATGCCGCATCCATCCATTGGCATGGAAATTGCAATACTATTCAGATACTGATGGCCATCAGAATTCAGAGATAGTTTTTAAGGAGGGAAAGTCTGTGTCTAAATTTGGCAACAAACTTAAATCCATGGATGAGGCACTTGCGGTAATTCCGAAGAGCGGCGCAACAATTATGATGGGCGGCTTTGTTGGAGCCGGTGAGCCGACTTGCTGCATTGAATGGCTCATTAAGAACTCAATTCAAGACATAACGCTGATTACAAATGAGCCAGGCTTGAGCGGCTTTGGCAGGGCAATGTTATACAAGCATTCACTGGTAAAAGAGATCATTTCTTCTCATGTTGGCACAACACAGGAATCAACGGATGAATACCTGAAAGGCAATTTGAAGGTAGAACAGTTTTTTCCAATGGGAACATGGGTAGAGAAAGTAAGAGCAGGTGCGATGGGCTTAGGCGGTGTCCTGGTTCCGGTAGGTGTAGGGATATTGGATAATCCCGGTCTGTTTGCCGAACTAAAGGAAGCGAAGCAGGTGATTGACGTTAATGGTGTCAAGTGCTTTGTTGAAGCTGCGCTGCGGGCGCCGGTTGGTTTAGTCAAAGCCTGGCGGGCTGATGAGTATGGCAATTTGGAGTACCGTCACACCAGCGTCAACTGCAATCCGCTAGTGGCAATGGCTTGTGAATATACGATTGCCGAGGTAGAGGAAATTGTTCCGGTAGGCACTATTCCTCCTGAGCGGGTGGGAACTGCCGCACCCTTTGTACAGGCAGTTGTCAAAGGCTTGAGTCTGGAAGAGCATGATGAGATCTACCGTCAGCATTGGCTGAAAATCGGTAAATTAACCCCTGAAAAATAATAAAGGAGGGAATCAGTATGGACCCAAGAGTGTTAATAGCAAAACGTGCTGCTCAGGAATTAAAGGACGGACAACTGGTGAATTTGGGCTTTGGTATGCCAACGCAAGCCTCGAATTATTTGCCCGAAGGTGTTAAGGTCATGTTTCATGCCGAGAACGGGGTGTTTGGCGTAGGTCCGAGGCCAAAGGCATCAGAGGCTAAGGCGGATATGACCAATGCCGGTTCTGAGCCGGTGACACTGGCCCCGGGTGCGGCCATTATGGATTTGGCAACCTCGCTGGGAGCGATGCGCAGCGGCCTGCTTGATGTTACGATACTAGGCGCATTGGAAGTTGACCAGTTAGGCAATATTGCCAATTGGGCAGTACTGCGCAATGGCAAATGGTGGCCGGGGATTGGCGGAGCAATGGATTTGTGCTATGGCACTAAGACGGTGATTGCCTGCCTGATGCATACCGATAAGGATGGAGCATCCAAAGTTCTTAAACAATGCACGCTGCCGCTTACCGGTAAAGGTTGTGTAAAGACCATTATAACGGATAAGGCTGTTTTCGATGTTGGTGAGGGCAGGCTGATTTTAAAAGAGCATGCACCGGGGGTTACACTGGACGAAATCCGGACTAGCACGGAAGCTGATTTTGAAGTTGCAGAAGATTTTTGTGAGATGAAATTGTAATTGAGTAAAAGGAGGCTTAAGGTGCGATGACGGAAGTTAGGGAAACCTGCACAGACGATATTGTAGCAAGAGCAAGGAAATTTTGTACTGACCATCTTCAGCCGATAGCAAAGGAACTGGATAAGAATAGCCGGTTTCCCGTAGAATTGCTGGAGTTAATGGCACAGGAAGGCTTTCTGGGAATGAACTATCCAGTTAGTTATGGCGGCGGCGGTTATCCTTCTGTTGCCACTCACCAGGCCGTGAAAGAATTCGCCAAAGTGAGTGCCGGAGTTGCTTTGACCTTTCATGTCCACTGGATGGCAATTGATGTTTTGCTGCAGTTTGGAACAGACGCGCAAAAGCAGAAGTACTTGCCTGATTTAATACAAGGCAGGAAAATAGCGGCCTATACTATCAGTGAAGCACAGGCAGGTTCGGACGCTGCCGGCATTTGCTCGGTTGCAACACCGGCGGAGGGCGGCTGGCTCTTAAATGGAGCAAAGTTTTTTTGCACAAATGGCGGCCTGGCCGATATTTATATCGTAGCTTTTAAAACAGACGCAGAGGCAGGAGCAAAAGGTATTGGCTTGTTCATTATTGAAAAAGGCGCAGCCGGTTTCCGGATCGGTGAGCCTGAGGAGAAAATGGGCTGCCGAAGCTCACAGACGACCAGTCTGGTATTTCATGATTGCCTGGTCCCGTCAGATCATCTGCTTGGCAATGGCAGGGACGGATTTAAAATGGCGATGTTTGGCCTGACCGGCGGTCGCCTGGGGATGGCTGCTATCGGGCTGGGGATTGCCGAAGCCGCATTGAAAGCAGCAGCCGCCTATGCGAACCGCAGGAGTGCATTTGGTAAACCGCTCAGTGCCCTTTATGCCGTACAGGAAAAGCTTGCCGATATGCATGTAAAAATTGAGGCAGCAAAATTGCTGGTAGATGATACTGCCCAAAAAAGAGACAGCGGCAAGGACTATTCGGTAGACACCTCAATTGCCAAGCTGTTTGTAACAGAGGCTGCCAATGAGGTATGTCACAAGGCGCTGCAGATTTTCGGCGGACATGGCTATATGAAATATAACGAGGTTGAGCGTTTGGCCCGTGATGCCAGATTAATGGATATCGGCGTTGGTGCCTCAGAAGTGCTTAAAATGGTGGTTGGAACCACTGTTGCTAAAAGATATGGATAAATAGCGAATAACGTTTAGTGAGGAGGACGGCAAATGGAATATTTACCGCAGCGGCGCTTTGACAGTAAGCTTCTCACGGGAGCTGCCGGTGTTTTGATTTGTTTTGTTTATGCCATGCTGTATTGGCCGGTTTGGGCTTCTGTTGCCAAGGCATTGATCGGCTTTACTGCAACTGCAGGTTTGCAGGCTGCAGATCCGGCCCTGGGCAAAAAATATATTGCCGCATTTGCTGAAGGCACCTTTTTCTGGTGCAGCATCAGTGCGTGGATTTGGCAGACGCTGATTTTTGGCAACTATGGAAAGTACAGCCTTACAGCCCGCCAGCCGATAGCAGGAATTTGGTATACCCTTGTTAGTTTTATTTGTGGAATAGCAGCGTATCTGCTATTGATTTCATTTATCGGTATCTGGTGGAAGCCTTTCAATCTGGCAATTATGTTTGCTCCTAAGAATGGAGAGGAACTGAAGCTGGCTCTTGAAGGCTGGGAAACGGCTAATTTTTATGTACTGCCTGTGATAATTGCCCAAATTCCCTTTGTATCTCTCTTCCAGAAGAAACCCTGGGCAGGTAACTTGAAACCGCCGCTTGACGGGTTAGCAGTGATGATGACAAGCTCGTTTTTTGCGCTTCTTGTCTGGCTGGCTATGTTTATTCCCAGTTTTATGCAATTGCAGCTGGGCGGACATGCAATCACCAGTCAGCCATTGGGATCGTGGCCGGCGGTGCTCGCTTTTTGTCAGGGCTTTATTTTCTGGTTTTTAATCCCTGCAGAGGGTGGTGAAGGCTATCCCTATAAATACTTCACTGATAAACAACCCTGGCTGGGGCTGGTCGGTTTGGTCATTGCCTTTATTGGCGGAGGTTTAATTACACCGCAGATATATCTTGCAGCTATTGCGGCTTTTTCTATTAATCCAGGCGTCAACCCTTATGTAACGGCTGCTTCCCTGGAACTTTCACTTATTGTGACAATGCTATGCTGGCATCATTTGTTTGACGATTATCCAGGTGCAGACAAGGAACCGAACCTGGTCAAGCGGGTTCTTACGCGGGTGGCAATCTGGCTGGCAGGTGGAACGGTATTTGGTCTGCTTTGGCTTAATATCTATAAAATACTGCCTTTTGCCGGTAATGACATGGGCATGGGATTTCCTGTTATGGGAATTTTAGCCGGTCAATTTGCCCTTCTCATGGTCTTCTTGTATTTTAATACGTTCTTTGATAAATGGCCTCTCGTTTATACGAAAGCGGTGTCGCCAAAGGTACCGCATTCCATTAATAAATAGCAAAAAAAATAGACCTGCAGGCTGCTATTACAGTCTGCAGGTCTGTTTTTTTATAGTAGTCATATCTGGAACTTTTGCAATCAAAATGGGCATTTGCCTGGTGTGTTAGTCGTATATATAAATAATAGATTGTATTTTCTAATAATATGCCAGTATCTGGGAGGATTTTGGCTTCGATCTGACGAACGAATTGGTAATTTCATATCTTGAATGATGGTTAGGGGAGAGTCTGCCAATGGCAGCGCCGAAGGAGCAACAACCGCAAAAGAAACTCTCAGGCAAAAGGACCTTAACCTGACAAACTCTGGAGAGCACCGCAGCTGCGGTCACCGAAGGGGAAGCCGGTTTGGGCAATCTCTCAGGTAAAAGGACAGAGCAAGCGTTAAGCTTGTTCTGTCCTTTTTGTATTGTGCATTTTGGAACATACTACCCAAGTAAAAAGGAGGCTATTATGACGGAAAAAAAGACACCTCTTTATGATGTTCACCTGGCAAGTGGAGCCAAGGTCATTGAATTTGGCGGCTGGCTGATGCCGGTCCAATATTCGGGAATACTGGAAGAGCACCGAGCAGTGCGCACGGCAGCTGGTCTTTTTGATGTGTCCCATATGGGAGAGGTTGCGGTCAGTGGTCCTGAGGCAGATGCCTTTATCAATTGCCTGGTTACGAATGACATCAGTGCGCTGCACATTAATCAGGCCATGTATTCACCGATGTGTTATCCGGACGGTACCGTTGTAGATGATTTGTTGATCTACAGGCTTGGTGAGCAAGAGTATCTGCTGGTTATTAATGCAGGTAATATTGAGAAAGATTTAGCCTGGATTAAGCAGCAGGCTGATGGTTTTCAGCTAGAGCTTAAAAATCTGTCGGCTGTCATGGCTCAGCTGGCATTGCAAGGGCCTAAGGCGGTACAAATCCTGCAGACACTCGTGAGCTCCGATTTACAAACCTTAAAATATTACTGGTTCTGGCAGGGGATGAATATACATGGCATTAGCTGCCTGATTTCCCGCACCGGTTATACCGGAGAAGACGGTTTTGAATTGTATTGTCCGGCTGAAGCAGCTCCAGCTCTATGGCAATTTCTGCTGCAGGCCGGGGCAGAATACGGACTCATTCCTGTGGGGCTGGGAGCCAGAGATACACTGCGCTTTGAAGCGGCATTGCCGTTGTATGGTCATGAACTGTCAGACCAAATTACGCCCTTAGAAGCAGGACTGGATATGTTCGTTAAGCTGACAAAGGCGGGCTTTACCGGTTTAGAAGCGCTGGCTGCTCAGAAGCAGAAAGGAATTACCAGGAAAATAGTTGGACTGGAAATGACCGGCCGCGGTATTGCCAGGGCTGGCTACACTTGTGTTGCTGACGGTAAAACAATTGGTACGGTGACAAGTGGCTCTTTTGCCCCGACAATAGGCAAAAATTTGGCACTTGCCCTGCTGGATATTAATTATATTCAGCCCGGTACTGCAATTGGAGTGGAGATAAGAGGAGGCGTAGTTGACGCAGTTGTGGTCAAAAAGCCGTTTTATCGCCGCCCGTCGCCAACTGAAGCTGCAAAGTAACGAAAATGCGACTTAGAATAAGGGGGATATAAAAATGGAATTTCCAAAAGAACTAAAGTACACCAAGGATCACGAATGGGTACGGCTGGAAGGCAAGCGGGCAGTAGTGGGAATTACCGCATTTGCCCAGAGCGAGTTAGGTGATATTGTGTTTATTGAAGTGCCTCCTGTAGGCAAAAAAATCAGCATTCACAGCAACATGTCAGTGGTCGAATCTGTTAAAGCCGTTTCAGATATTTATGCGCCGTTGACCGGAACAGTAGTGGAAATTAACGAACAGCTGGCTGATCAACCGGAGCTTGTTAACCAGGACCCGTATGGAGAAGGCTGGATTGCCGTACTGGAATGGGAGAATAACGATGAAATAGCTCAGCTAATTGATGTGGAGCAGTATCAGGCATTAGCGCTGGGGGGGAAATAAATGGCCGGTCATCATTACCTGCCGAATACCCCTGCCGACCGTCAGGCTATGCTTAACACAATCGGCGTTCAGTCAGTGGAAGCGCTTTTTGCCGATATCCCTGCCGATATACGCCTTAAACAGCCGCTAGAGCTGCCTTCTGCTGTCAGCGAGCTGGAAATCCTGCGGATGATGCAGCAGCGGGCCGGGCGCAACAGCAATGTTGATGATTATCCTTGTTTTCTGGGAGCCGGGGCGTATGATCATTTCATTCCGTCAGTAGTCTCTCACCTGGCAGGGCGGGCCGAGTTTTATACGGCATACACCCAGTATCAGCCGGAAATCAGCCAGGGTGGGCTGCAGGCGCTTTGGGAATACCAAAGCTTTATCTGTGAGCTGACTGGCCTGGAGGTTTCCAATGCTTCTTTGTATGATGGGGCTACTGCTACAGCGGAAGCCATGAATTTGGCCTGCGGAGTAACGGGCCGGAAAAAAGTGCTGATTAGCGGCGCTGTTCATCCTTTTTATCGTCAGGTAGCGGCAACCTATGCACGCGATCTTGGGTTTGCCATTCAAATTCTGCCGGTAGTTGAAGGCAAAACGGCAGCTGACCAGGCAGTGGCTTTACTTGACAGCGATACTGCTGCTGTTATCATGCAGACGCCTAATTTTTATGGCATTATTGAAGATATGGCAGGGTTCGGTGAAGCCGTTCACCGCCATGGCGGGCTGTTTGTTGCCGTCGTTAACCCCACCTCACTTGCTCTTTTGCAGCCGCCTGGTGAGTATGGAGCTGATATTGCCGTTGGTGAGGGCCAGCCGCTGGGCTTGGGACTTAATTTTGGCGGTCCCTATCTCGGTTTTATGGCAGTTCGTGAAAAATATATGCGCCGCATGCCCGGCAGAATTGTCGGTCAAACCGTTGATACCCAAGGGCGCAGAGGCTTTGTGCTGACTTTGCAGGCACGGGAACAGCATATTCGCCGTGAAAAAGCGTATTCCAACATTTGCTCCAATCAAGGCTTGTGTGCTGTTATGGCAGGTGTTTATATAGCCGCAATGGGACAGCAAGGACTGCAGCAGATCGCGAATACGTGTATGCAAAAAGCGCACTATACGGCGCAGCGTATTGCCGCTATCCCTGGTTACAGCCTGGCTTACGGCAGCCCGTTCTTTCATGAATTTGTCGTGAAGACACCTCGTTCAGCAGCTCAAGTTAACAGGGCTCTTTGGGATAAAAGCATCATCGGCGGACTTGATCTGGCAACAGTGGATGCGGCAAAAGCGGATCAATTGCTGCTATGTGTGACTGAAAAGCGGACAAAAGCGGAGATTGATGAGCTTGTGTCTGTATTGGAGGGGTTGAAATGAGCTTGCAGCAAGGAAAACAGGTGATTTATGAAATGTCACGGCCCGGTCGCACCGGCTGCGACTTGCCGGCCCTCGATATACCGGAACAGCCTGCAGCAGCTTTGATCGGCGAACAGCTGCTGCGCGCCGTACCACCTCATTTGCCCGAGGTGAGTGAGGTCGCCGTGGTTCGCCATTACACCGGTCTCTCACGCCGCAATTATGGTGTAGACAATGGATTCTATCCCCTTGGCTCGTGCACGATGAAGTATAATCCCAAGATTAATGAAGATACTGCCCGTCTGGCCGGATTCAGCAAGATTCATCCTCTCCAGCCGGAACATACTGTTCAGGGAGCCCTGTCCATTTTATATGAGCTGCAAACCTATTTGTCCCATATTGCCGGGATGGATGGCTGCACGCTTCAGCCGGTTGCCGGGGCCCATGGAGAACTGACTGGTTTAAAATTAATTAGAGCCTATCATCAAAGCCGGGGCGAAAACCGGACCAAGGTAATTGTACCGGATTCGGCACATGGTACCAATCCTGCGACCGCAACTGTCTGCGGACTGGAAACAGTTGAAATAAAATCAGATCCGGATGGCAGTGTGAACATTGAGGCGCTGCGGGCAGCTGTCGGACCGGACACCGCGGCCTTTATGCTGACAAATCCCAGCACCTTGGGGCTGTTTGAAACCAAAATTGCAGAAATTGCCCAAATCATTCATGATGCAGGCGGCTTATTGTATTATGACGGCGCGAATGCCAATGCCATTTTGGGGATAACCCGGCCGGGTGACATGGGCTTTGACGTTGTTCACTTTAACCTGCACAAGACTTTTTCTACTCCGCACGGCGGCGGCGGTCCCGGATCAGGGCCGGTGGGAGTAAAAGCTAAATTGCTGCCCTTCCTGCCTGTTCCTGTAGTTGAGTTTGACGGCGAGCAGTATTCCCTGCAATATAACAAGCCCCAATCGATTGGTAAGATCCATAGCTTCTATGGGAATTTTGCCGTCCTGCTGCGGGCCTATACCTATATTCGCATGCTGGGGCCGGATGGGCTGCGCCAGGCCAGTGAAGATGCCGTGCTTAACGCCAACTATATCATGCGTTCACTGGAGGATTGTTATCAATTGCCTTTTGACAGGCATTGTATGCATGAGTGCGTGTTCGCCGGGCTGAAGGAAGAAGCTCCTGGTGTAAAAACGCTTGATATTGCAAAACGGATACTGGACTATGGTTATCATCCTCCGACCATTTATTTTCCGATGATTGTTCATGATGCACTGATGATTGAGCCGACTGAAACGGAGAGCAAAGAGACAATGGATGAATTCATTGCCGTCATGAAGGAAATTGCCCGCGAAGCAAAAGAACAGCCCGAACTGGTCAGCCAGGCGCCGCACTCTACAGTGGTCAGCCGTCTTGATGAAACGCAGGCAGCCCGTAAGCCGGTAGTGCGGTGGAAGGAGTAATGGGTATTGACGGCAAGTGGCGTGTGATTTTTGACAAAGCCCGTCATGGTGCCGCAAATATGGCAATTGACGAGGCGATTGTCGAAGCTCACTCTGCCGGTTTGGTACCGCCAACCCTGCGTTTTTATACCTGGCAGCCGGCGGCGTTAAGCATCGGCTACTTTCAAAAAATCAGAGAAGAAGTACAGCTTGAAGCCTGCCGGAGTCAGGGCATTGATCTTGTCAGGCGCATCACCGGCGGCCGTGCTGTGCTGCATGACCAGGAATTGACGTATAGCGCGGTAGTACGGGAAGATATTCCCGTACTGCCGCCTACGTTGCTGGGCTCTTACCGGTACTTAAGCCAGGGGCTGCTTGCCGGCCTTAATAAACAAGGTGTTGCTGCCGAAATGACTCTGCCGGGAGCGGCTTTTGGTCAAAGCAGCCGGCTGCCGAAAAACGGCGCCTGCTTTGATGCACCTTCTTTTTATGAAATCACAGTTGACCGCAAAAAATTAATTGGCAGTGCCCAAGTTCGCAAGAATGGTACCTTGCTGCAGCACGGTTCCATTCTGCTCGATTTCTCAGCGTCGCAGATGGTCAGCCTGCTTCTCTTTACCAGCGAAGAGGAAAGAGAACGTTGCCAGACACTTTTGCAGGCGAAAGCCACTTCGCTGCATCATGTATTGGGAGTTATTCCAGATAGTACTGTATTGGCTCAAACGATTGCGGACGAGTTTGGCCGTACCTTAATGCTTGAAATGGTGCCCGACCGTTTGACTGACTGGGAGATTGAACGGGCAGCGGAGTTGGAACGTGAAAAATTTGCTGCCGATGTCTGGACTTACCGGCGATGATAATTTGTTTTTTATAGGATTTTCCTGAGCTCAATTGATGTGGTATAATGGGGCCTGGCTACAGTACAAGCTATAACTGTTGCAAGCGTCAAGGGGGTTTATATGGAAAAGCCAATCTATGTAATTGGACATCGCAATCCGGATACTGATTCTATCTGCTCTGCCATTGGTTATGCCCATCTTAAGCAAGCTATGGGGGACAATGCTATTCCTGCCCGGGCGGGGAAAATTAATGGCGAGACAAAATATGTCCTGGACTATTTTAGTGTTACGGCGCCAATCTTGATTAATGACCTTTATCCGCGTGTACGGGATGTCATGACGGAAACAACAGTGACACTCAGACCGGATAATACGCTGCGTGAGCTGGGTCAGCACATGAAGCAGCATAGTGTGAAATCAGTGCCTGTTATCGACGAGACAAAGGCGCTGGTGGGGATCGTTACGGTAGGCGATCTTGCCAAACGATATTTTGATGAACTGGAAATGCAGGATTTGCGTGAAACCGGGGTTGATTTCTCCGGTATTTTGGGTGCTCTTGATGGTAAGCTGATTGCAGGAGATGATTTGACTCAAAAGGTCAGCGGGAAAGTGCGGATTGCCGGTGCCCGTATTCATACCCTGGAAAAGGTTATTAAACAAGGCGATATTGTACTGGTTGGTGACCGCCATAAAGCACAGCTTGTGTCGATCAACTGCAAGATAGCCTGCCTGGTACTGACGGGCAATGCCATACCGGAAGAAGCGGTTGTTGAAGCGGCCCGCAGTCAGGGAACGATTATCATACAGGCACCTTATGATACGTACACCTGCGCCCGGCTCATTAATCAAAGCATCCCGATCCGCATGGTAATGCAACCCCAGGTTGTCACCTTTAAACCTTCCGAGTTGATCAGCGATTGTAAGGCGGTTATTGTCAAAACCAATCATCGCAATTATCCTGTGGTGGAGAACGGCAAGCTGCTGGGACTCATTAACCGGGATCAGCTTATCGTACCGGAAAAGGAAAAAATAATCCTTGTTGATCACAATGAGCGCACGCAGGCAGTTGAGGGAATTGAAGAAGCCCGGATTATTGAAATCATCGACCATCATCGTCTAGGCGGTCTCCAGACAGGAGAGCCTATTTTTATCCGTCATGAGCCGGTAGGCTGCACGGCGACAATTGTTGCCAATATGCACTGGCACCGCAATATTAAAATCCCTAAGCCTATTGCGGGTCTGCTCCTGTCAGCCATTATTTCGGACACCGTGCTGTTCAAATCACCAACCTGCACTCCCGAAGATAAAGAAGTGGCTAAAAAGCTGGCTGCTATAGCCGGCTTGGATATTGAACAATATGGAATGGCCGTATTGAAAGCGGGTTCCAATATTACCAACATGTCGGCAGCTGAAGTTGTACATACCGATCTAAAGGAGTTTCAAACAGGCGAATACAGTCTGGCAATTTCACAGATATCGGTTATGGATCCCCGTGAATTGCTGACGAAGCAAGCGGATGTATTGACCTATTTGTCCACAATGCGGTCAAAGGAAAACTATGATATGGCGTTGCTGATGGTGACCGATATTATGAAGGAAGCCACACATATTCTGTATGCCGGTCAGCCAGCTAAACTGCTTGAGGCAGCTTTTGGCACTAGAGGTGAAGACGGCTTGTTGTATCTGCCGGGAGTCATGTCCCGCAAAAAACAGGTAGTGCCGCCCCTTGTTGAAGCGGCCCGCGATTTATAAAGTGAATAATGGATTTTTTGAGCCTGCAGCGTAAAGTTGCAGGCTTTTCCTTATCTTATAGGCTTCCACCTGCGTCCTAAAGGACTTGGTGCAACCCAAATCTTTTCTAATAAATCTCTAGGGATATATTGATTAGTCGTCACATATATTGTGACGAAACTGTTTTTCGCGTAAGGCGGAGGTGATTAAAAATACATACCATCACCATACCAAAATCCAAAACTTATTTTGCAATTGCGTCACTGCTTATTCTTAGCCTGTTCATTGGCATCGCCGGCTTTGAATATTGGGATGACCATGAGCTGGCTGCTCTTCCTAATCAACCGACTACTGCCCCTACGGGTAGTATATCGATTGTCGTCAAAATTGCAGACCGAACGCTGGAGCTCTATAATGACGGCAAAGTATACAAAAAGTATCGAGTAGCAGTTGGAAAAAGTGATACTCCCACTCCGATTGGAGACTGGACTGTTATCTGGAAGTCCTACCGTGCAGGGGATATTTTTGGCACACGCTTTTTGGGGCTCGATGTTCCCTGGGGGGGTTATGGTATCCATGGGACTAACCGGCCTTGGAGTATCGGGCATTTTATCAGTCAGGGCTGTATTCGCTTGCGCAACAAGGATATTGAAGAGTTGTACGAATGGGTACCGGTGGGAACGCCTGTGCGCATTGAAGGTCAACTGATTCGCATCCAGCGCGTTCTCAAATATGAGACTACCGGAGCGGATGTTGTACAATTGCAAAGAAAGCTGAGAACGTTAGGATATTTGGAAAGTAAGGCTGATGGCTTCTTTAACAGAGATACGGAAACAGCCGTTAAGCGCTTTCAGCATGATAAGGGTGTAAAAGTCACCGGGTATGCAGACAGAAAAACACTGGAACTTTTGGGGATGTAGACGCATGTAAATTGCCATTTCCAGGAATGCTATTGCTAAACCATGATTTGGAGGGATAGCAATGCAAAACACTACTATGACAAATCAGTCTTCTGCCAATCAAGCTACACAAAATCAGGCAACATCCGGGCAGAGCGTGCAAAGTCAGGGCCAGGCGCCAACCAGTCAAATGGCCGGTTTTCAGCAGGTACAGCAGCAAGTGGCAACTCTTCGCCAGACCTTGCAGGATTTAATGATGAATGAACAATATGTTGACGGCGAAATCATGACTGCCAGTGCTGCGCTGGATATTCAATTAGAAGATTATTACCGGACACTCAGCGATAAAAAGCAGCCAAGTATGAAAACTTTTTAATTTTGCCTAAAAAGGAGATTGCCACGCTACGCTCGCGATGACACCTGACTTTACTGTCATTGCGAGGAGTAAAACGACGTGGCAATCTCTTTTTAGGTACGTTTGTCTACATGCAGAAGGAACCGAATTCTTAGCAGAATTCGGTTCCTTTTTTTCATTACTTATGGTTAATAGACAGAAAGTTGAGCACTTCATTAATATCCGGCAGCTGCTCTAGGGGGTAGACTTTCACCCACATCACCTTGCCTGATTCATCAATCAAAATATTTGCCCGCTCGGAGAAGCCTTCTTTGTCCCGAAAAATTCCATAGCTTTTTGCTATTTGGCCATGAGGCCAAAAGTCGGAAGGAAGATGGACATTTGTCACCTGGATAGCCATGCGCCAAGCTTTTTTACAAGGCTGGGCATCAACGCTGAAGCCTAGTGGAATGGTATTGAATTTTTCAAAGGTCTGCCAATTGTTTTCCAAAGACCGCATCTGATCGGTGCAGACGGGCGTCCAGGCCAGCGGATGCCACGAAAGCAGCAGTTTCTTACCTAAGTAGCCGGATAGTTGTCTGGTGTCCTCCCGGTCATCACGAATAGTAAAATCAGGTGCTGTATCACCTACTGCAATGAGCTTCATATTGTAGTGCTCCTTCTTTTAAGATAACTATAGAATACCCGGTTCTGGTCGTTTTGTATGCGCAAGGAAAAGAACCGCTGCCTTGTTTTAAGGCAGCGGTTCTTAGGTGGTGCACTATACCAAAAGGGAGGTAGGCAAGAGGTAGTTTTTTTAACAGCTAGGAGAACAGTCGTCTTGGCAGAACCACAATAAGAGAATGATGATAATAATGATGATAACCCAGCTGCCATTGTTCCCATTACCACAACCGAAACCCATAAGTATTCCCTCCTAATTGAAGATTGATGTTTGTTGGTTTTGTGTATGGTATGCAAAATGAAGGCGGTTTGACATTGAATTACGAATTTTTTTTTAAGAAGGCGACTGTCAATTATTGCTAGTAATATGAGATAATAGAAGTGGCAAAATAGACCATAATGGTAGGAGATCAGCATGGAAATAAAAGAAATACAGGCACAGGAGACATGGCAGTTAAGGCAGCAAGTCATGTGGCCTGACAAAGATATTACTCATGTTATGCTGGCTGATGACGAAAAGGGGACGCATTACGGCTTATATAGGGGTGACCAGCTGATGTCGGTTATTTCTGTTTTTGTATCCCAAGGGGAACTGCAATTCCGCAAGTTTGCCACAGTGACAGAACTGCAGGGGCAGGGATTTGGTACGCAGCTGTTGAATTTTGTGTTGGCCAAATCGAGGCAAAGCGGAATTGGCGTGGTTTGGTGCAATGCTCGCAGCAATAAGGCTGGTTTTTATAGGCGTTTCGGGTTACAGGAAACAGGGGAACCCTTTAATAAGGATGGCAGGGAATATATTAAAATGAGCAATCAGAAGAACGCCTATTGACAGGAGGGCATATGAGACAAAAATTAAATGTTATTACTCTGGGTGTGAGCGATTTAGCAGCATCGCTAAAGTTTTACCGGGATGGACTAGGCTGGAAGACCGCAGGAGACAGCAGTGATTCAATTGCCTTTTTTGATATGGGCGGTATTGTATTAGCTTTATATCCAAGAAAAATGCTAGCTGACGATGTTTCTATACCTGAGCAGGGAAGTGGCTTTTCAGGAATAACACTGGCGTATAACGCCAAAAGTGAAGAGGAAGTAAACCAAGTATTTGTTCAGGTGGAGAAAGTAGGCGCTTCTATTGTAAAGCCACCGCATAAAGTCTTCTGGGGAGGGTATAGCGGATATTTTGCTGATCCGGACAAGCATCTCTGGGAGGTTGCTTACAACCCATATTGGAGTTTTGATGAACGGGATCATGTAGTGATTGAATAGGGAAAGCAAAGGGAGGATGTCTCGGTTGAGACGTCCTCCTTTTGCCGGTTTAGCTGCAGCAGCTGATGGCAATTTTTGTGATTACTTTGTCCAAAAGCACTATAACCGCCAGGTCAGGGATTTTTTTGCAGAGCCAGACAGGAAATAGCTGCTTTTTGGGGAAAATATATCAATTCACCGAAGTTTCGAGATTTGTGCTGAAAACTTATTTACATCCGGAGGATAGTATGCAAAATATTTATGAACGCCTTAACCCCGCTCAATTGGAAGCGGCTACTCATATTAACGGACCGCTTCTGATTATGGCCGGTGCCGGTTCCGGTAAGACACGGGTACTGACGTGCCGCATTGCCCATTTACTGGCACAGGGAGTGGCGCCTTATAATATCCTGGCAATTACATTTACGAATAAAGCGGCAGCGGAAATGCGCGAGCGGGTTGACTCGCTGGTAGGCCCCCAGGCCAAAGATATTTGGTTAAGCACCTTTCATGCCTTTTGTGCCAAGTTCTTACGCTTCGAGATAGAAAATCACGGCGGCTACAGCCGCAGCTTCACAATATATGACTCAGGCGACTCACAGGCGCTGGTTAAAATGTGCCTGAAAGAGCTTAATATCGATGAAAAGCACTTTCCTCCAAACAGCATTCAAGCAGCTATTTCCAATGCGAAAAACAGCTTGCTTGATGCTAGGGATTTTCAGCAGCAGGCCGATAATTTCCATACAGTTAAGGTTGCTGAAATATATACGCTGTACCAGCAAAAGCTCCGGCAGAACAATGCGCTGGATTTTGATGACTTACTGATGCTGTCTGTGCAGCTGCTGCAGGAAAATGAACAGGTCCGGACCAAGTATCAGGATAAATTTAAATACATACTCATTGATGAATATCAGGACACTAATCATGCCCAATATTTACTGGCGCAAATCCTGGCTGCCAAATCACGCAATCTCTGCGTGGTAGGAGATGCGGACCAGAGTATTTATGCCTGGCGGGGTGCGGATATCAGCAATATCCTGGATTTTGAAGCAGATTATCCGGAAGCCAAGATTATCATGCTGGAACAAAACTACCGGTCAACACAGACGATTCTGGATGCCGCTAATGCGGTCATTGAAAACAACAGCGGGCGCAAGCCGAAAAACCTGTGGACCGATAATGCCGGTGGCGAAACTATTACTCACTACCTGGCGTCAGATGAGCGTGATGAAGCCCGGTTTATTGCCGATACGGTAATTAAATTGAATACCGTTTACCGGCAGACTTATGGTACGATGGCTGCTCTGTACCGGACAAATGCTCAGTCCCGCGTTATTGAGGAAGCGTTTATTAAAGCCGGTATTCCCTATACTATGGTAGGGGGCCTCAAATTCTATGACCGCAAGGAAATCAGAGATATGCTCGCCTATCTCAGAGTGTTATTCAATCCTGCCGATACGGTTGCATTGCTTAGAATTATCAATGTTCCACGGCGGGGGATCGGTGATACTTCGGTGGGGCGTCTGACAGAGTATGCTGCCAGCCAGGGACTGACACTGTTTGATGCCATATCCAACCCCGATGCCGTACCTGGACTGACAGCCAGAGCTAAACGACCGCTGGAAGACTTAGCGACACTTTTGTTTACGCTTATCGGTGCCAAGGATACGCTGACGGTCTCGGAATTAATTGATAAAATTATGCGTGATTCGGGGTATTTGACCGAATTGGAGAATGAGCAAACGCCCCAATCGGAAGCGCGTATTGAAAACTTAAAGGAAATGCTGTCAGTTGCCAAAGAGTTTACGCTCGGCGATGTGGAAAACACATTGGAGAACTTTTTAAATCATGTGGCCCTTGTTGCTGATATCGACAATGCAAACTTGGCAGATGAGCGGGTGACGATGATGACGCTTCACTCTGCCAAAGGGCTGGAGTTTCCGACAGTGTTTCTGGCAGGACTGGAGGAAGGCGTATTTCCCCATAGCCGGACACTGATGAATGAAGAAGAACTGCAGGAAGAACGGCGACTTTGTTATGTGGGGATTACGCGGGCCGAGCGCAAGCTGTATGTTTCAAATGCCCGGATGCGTACCTTATATGGGAATACTGTAGCTTATCCGCAGTCCCGTTTCTTAGAAGAGATTCCAGGTACTTTGCTGCAAAAACACAATGCTCAGCCCAATCGTATGAGTTTTGGCTCAGGCAGGGGTATTGAGCAGGACAAGCCCCGTCTTTCCCTGGTTAAACCTAAAATGGCGCCAGTACAGTCGTCTTCGCAATCTACTCAGCCTTACCAGCCTCATCTCACGAAAGCGGGTACTTCGGCAACTGCCGACTGGCGGGCAGGCGATAAGGCCCAGCACACAAAATGGGGTGTTGGAACGGTTGTGGAAGTACGCGGTACAGGTGCGAATCAGGAATTGAAAATTGCGTTCCCTAATCAGGGGATACGGCAGCTTATGGTTCAATACGCTCCCATTACCAAATTATAAGTCAAGAGGAGTAGATAGTTGTGATTGCCCAAGAAATCGATGAACTTCGGCGGCTTCTCCATTATCATAGTCATCGTTATTATGTGCTGGACGCTCCTGAGATTGAGGACGCAGAATTTGACCGGCTGTATCAGCGTCTCGTCAAACTCGAACAGGATCACCCTGAGTTAATCACTCCTGACTCGCCTACACAACGCGTTGGCGGAACACCGGCCGAGGGCTTCGAGCGGGTGGCTCATTCGGTGCCGATGCTCAGTCTTTCTAATGCTTTTTCTGCTGAGGATTTACTGGCCTTTGATACGCGGGTGAGAAACGGGCTGCCGGACGATTCGCTCGAATATGTAGTGGAACTGAAGATTGATGGGTTAGCCATTAATCTTGTATATGAGTCGGGACGATTACTCCGGGCAGCTACCCGTGGGGATGGCACGGAAGGCGAAGATGTAACCTCTAATGTCCGAACCATCAGAGCGGTGCCGCTCGTGCTGAACGGCCAGGTGCCGCCCGTAATGGAAGTACGGGGGGAAGCCTATATGCCCCGTCCGGCCTTTGATCGGTTAAATGATGAGCGCTTAGAGGCCGGCGAGCCGCTGCTGGCTAATCCCCGCAATGCTGCTGCAGGGTCGCTGCGTCAATTGGACTCTAGGGTTACGGCTTCACGTACGCTGGATATTTTCGTCTATGGTATGGGGGCCAGAGAAGAGCTTGCTGTGACCACCCATGATCAAACCTTGCAATTCTTACAGGAGCTTGGGTTTAAAGTCAATCCTCATTACCGGGTATGTAAAACAATTAGCGAAGTCATTGCATACTGTCAAAGCTGGGCGGAAAAACGGGTTGATTTACCGTATGACATTGACGGGCTGGTGATCAAGGTTAACAGCCTGGCCGGTCAGCGGCAGCTTGGTTCTACAGCCAAAGATCCCCGCTGGGCAATTGCCTTTAAGTTTCCCGCTGAGCAGGCCACTACCATCGTAGAAGACATTGTTGTGCGCGTTGGCCGCACAGGCGTGCTTACGCCTACCGCTGTCTTGCGGCCTGTACGCCTGGCAGGCAGTACAGTCAGCAGGGCAACGCTGCATAATGAGGATTTTATAAAAGAAAAAGGTATATGTATCGGTGATACCGTTATCATCCACAAGGCCGGTGAAATCATACCGGAGGTTATTTCGGTAGTCGAGTCGCGGCGTACCGGTGCTGAAAAGAGCTTTGTCATGCCCGCCACCTGTCCCGAATGTGGCAGCATGGTGCTGCGCATTCCCGGTGAGTCGGCACACAAATGCATAAATAGTGCCTGTCCTGCGCTGCTCAGAGAAGGACTCATCCATTTTGTGTCCCGCGATGCGATGAACATCGATGGTCTTGGGCAGGCGGTGGTTACCAGCCTGGTCGATGCGGGCCTGGTGGCAGATGCAGCTGATTTATATACGCTTACTGCTGAGCAAGTACTTAATCTGGAACGGATGGGACCTAAGTCGGCACAGAATCTGATCGAAGCCATTGCTGCCAGTAAGCAGGCCGGACTTGCCCGGCTGCTGTTTGGTCTGGGCATTCGTTTCGTCGGTGCCAAGGCGGCTGCTACCTTAGCCCGTCATTTTGGTGATATTGAGTTGCTAGCTAAGGCGTCTGCCGACGAATTGACGGCACTGGATGAAATTGGCCCGCGCATAGCTGAAAGTGTAGTGGAGTACTTCGCGCGGCCCGAAGCAGAGCGCCTTATTACGAAACTGACAGCGGCAGGTGTTAAGCTGACGGAAGAAATACGCCGGACAACCGGGATTCTCCCGCTAACCGGAAAGACCTTCGTGCTAACCGGCACGCTGCCTACCCTTACCCGCAATGATGCAGCCGAACTGATTGAAAGCCAGGGCGGCAAAGTCACCTCATCGGTGAGCAAAAAAACAGATTATGTGGTGGCAGGCGAAGAGGCAGGCAGTAAGCTGGATAAGGCCCAAAAGCTGAGTATTACTGTACTGAATGAAGCAGAGCTCATGGCGTTGCTTGACACCGCCCAGAGAGATGAGGAACCCAGCCTCTCGTAAAACTGGACAAACATGGTATAATAGAGCAATATGGAAATTTTGCGGATTGCTGGCGAATGGAGTGAAAATATGAAAATTACCAACAAAGATGTTCAGCAGGTAGCACTGCTGTCGCGCCTGGAGATTCCTGCAGCCGAAGTGGAGCAGGTCACCGGTGAATTAAATGCTATTCTCGACTATATGCTGGTGCTTAAAGGTGTAGATACAACCGGGATTGAGCCGACCGCCCATGTGCTGCCTCTCCAAAATGTTATGCGGCCTGACCAGGCAGTTCCTTCCCTGTGCCGTGAGCTGGCATTGGCCAATGCGCCGGAGCAGGAAGAAGGCTACTTTAAAGTGCCGAAAATTATGGAAGGATAAGGGGGAGCGTTGTGTTTCATTCAACTATACATGAACTGCACAGCAAGCTGAAAAGCAAGGAAGTTTCTGCTGTGGAACTTACCAAGGCTGTTTTTTCCCGCATTGATGCGGTAGAAGATAAGGTTAAGAGCTACATAACCCAAACCCGCGAGACGGCTATGGCAACTGCTCAGGCAGTTGATGAGCGGATCAAGAACGGGGAAGAAATCAGCACGTTGGCAGGGATTCCTGGTGCAATTAAGGATAACATTTGTACAAAGGATATTAAGACTACTTGCGCTTCCAAGATGCTGGAAAACTTTGTACCGCCTTATAACGCAACCGTAATCGAAAAGCTTGCTGCCGAGCAGGCTGTAGTCATCGGTAAAGCCAACATGGACGAGTTTGCTATGGGCGGTTCTACAGAAAACTCCGCTTATCAGCACACCGCAAATCCCTGGGACATATCGACTGTACCGGGTGGTTCGAGCGGCGGTTCGGCGGCAGCCGTATCAGCCGGTGAAGCGGTCTGGGCACTGGGCTCGGATACAGGCGGCTCTATTCGCCAGCCAGCGGCTTACTGCGGTGTAGTAGGCTTAAAGCCAACTTATGGACTGGTATCCCGTTATGGTCTGGTCGCTTATGCTTCCTCACTGGATCAAATCGGTCCAATTACCCGCGATGTAACCGACTGCGCGATTGTCCTCAATGCCATTGCCGGTCACGACAGCAAGGACTCCACTTCGGTTAAAGCCGGAGCAACTGACTATACTAAGGCATTGGTTAATGACGTCAAAGGCTTGCGCATTGGCTTGCCAAAAGAATATTTTGTTGCCGGCATGGCGCCGGAAGTGGAAAAAGCCATTTATAAGGCTGTTGAACAATTTACCGCGATGGGTGCTGAGGTTGTGGAAGTATCTATGCCTCATACAGAATATGCCCTGTCGGCTTACTATGTAATTGCTCCCGCTGAAGCCAGTTCGAATTTGGCCCGTTATGACGGTGTCGGCTTTGGACTGCGGGTAGATGGCGATGACATTGTCAGCATGTATAAAAACACGCGCAGCAAAGGTTTCGGCGCAGAAGTGAAGCGCCGGATTATGCTGGGAACCTATGCATTAAGCTCTGGCTACTATGATGCTTATTATAAGAAAGCACTGCAAGTGCGCACGCTGGTCAAGCGGGACTTCGATCAGGCTTTTGAAAAAGTTGATCTTTTAGTAACCCCTACGGCACCGACACCGGCCTTTAAGCTTGGTGAGAAATCCAATGATCCACTGGCAATGTATCTGCAGGACGTCTGCACCATTCCCGTTAACCTGGCTGGAACACCGGCTTTATCGCTGCCTTGCGGCTTTGCAGGCAATCTGCCTATCGGCCTGCAGCTGATCGGCAGACCACTGGGCGAGGCTGCTATTTTGCGTGCCGCTTATACCTTTGAACAAAATACAGATTATCACAAGCGTTTTGCGCCGCTGGGGGAGGTTTAAGTTATGAGCTATGAAGTTGTTATCGGTCTGGAAGTTCATACGGAACTGAAAACCGAATCTAAAATATTCTGCGGCTGCAGCACAAAATTTGGTTCTGAGCAAAATACCAATGTTTGTCCCGTCTGCCTCGGACTGCCGGGTGTTTTGCCTGTATTAAATGAAAAAGTGGTGGATTTCGCTGTTCGCACCGGTTTGGCACTTAACTGCCAAATCCTCCCTTTCAGTAAATTTGATCGCAAAAACTACTACTATCCTGACCTGCCAAAGAACTTCCAAACTTCACAGTCTGATTTACCGATCGCCGTAAACGGTTATCTGGATATTGAAGTGAACGGTGAAATAAAGCGTATCGGTATTACACGAGTCCATATGGAAGAGGATGCAGGCAAACTGGTTCATGCCGGAACCATTGCCAGGTCTGACTATGCGCTTGTCGACTACAACCGTACCGGCGTGCCGCTGCTCGAGATCGTATCTGAGCCGGATATCCGTTCTGCTGAAGAAGCAAAAGCTTATCTGGAAAAGCTGAAAGCAATTTTACAATATATTGATATTTCGGACTGCAAAATGGAAGAAGGCAGCCTGCGCTGCGATGCGAATATTTCGCTGCGCCCCATGGGGGCTACTCAGTTAGGCACCAAGGCGGAACTGAAAAACATGAACTCCTTCCGCTCTGTTCAGCGCGGGATTGAATATGAAGTGGAACGTCAGGCCGAAGTGCTTGATGAAGGCGGCCGGGTGATTCAGGAAACCCGTTCCTGGGATGACGGCAAGGGAATCACCATCTCTATGCGCAGCAAGGAACAGGCTCATGATTACCGTTTCTTCCCAGAACCGGATCTTGTCCCTATTGTAGTTGATCCGGCCCGGGTGGAAGAGATCCGGATTAACCTCCCTGAGCTGCCCGACGCCCGTAAGGTGCGACTGGTAGACAGCCACGGATTGTCCTCGTATGATGCAGAAGTACTTACTGCCAGCCGGGCTATGGCCGATTATTTTGACCAGGTAGTTAAGCTGGGCGCAGATGCCAAAGCGGCAGCGAACTGGCTGATGGGTGATTTGTCCAAACACCTCAATGCCGGAGAAGCTACCATTGACGAGTGCCTGGTCACACCGGAACGTTTGGCAGGCCTGTTGGTGCTGCTAGATAAGGGCACCATTTCCAGTAAAATAGCAAAAACTGTTTTTGAAGAAATGTGGACCTCCGGTAAGACTGCCGAAACGATCGTACAGGAAAAAGGCTTAGTACAGATTAGCGATGAAGGTGCCATTATTGCCGTTGTAGAAGCGGTGATTGCTGCCAGCCCTCAGTCGGTTGCTGATTACCAGGCCGGTAAAGAACGAGCCATCGGTTTTCTTGTCGGTCAGGTAATGAAACAGACTAAAGGCCGTGCTAATCCTGAATTGGTCAATAAATTGCTGCGCGAGCGCATGTAATGATAGTTAGCTGCAAACTAAATAGTAATTATTAACAACCTTGAAGCGTCCTTTGGGCGCTTTTTTCTTTGCATGAAACCATCTATGCGAGTGCATAATGATATTGTTAAGCTGAAAAATGAGGTAAGTAGTATGCTGTCCAAAAGAGTACCGTGGACAATCAAAGATGTAGTGATGGTCTATGTATTGCGCATTGTAGTAGGATTATTGCTGGTCCGGGCCGTTTATCCGGTGCTGCTTGGCGAATCGTCATCTTTTGCTGTAGAAATGACTGACAGGCTAGTAGTAATCGGCCTGGTATGGTTTGCTGTCCGCAGTAAGCATGGCAATCTGCAGGAGCTTGGCCTGTCAACAGATAAGCTGGGGCGCAATGTAATGGCCGGTTTACTTGCAGGCATATTTTTGCTCGGCGTGAGTATGTACAGCGAACGGCTCTATGCCACTACTTTGTTTGCGACTCCTGTTCAGCATCCGCTTGTCGCTCAAGTTCAGCAAGCCTTAAACTGGCAGCAGCTGATGGTACCTCTTTTTTTAGCCGGGCTAGCTGCTCCTGTTACGGAGGAATTATTGTACCGGATGTTCACGTTCCTCCCGCTGAAAGACCGATTCGGCTTATGGGGCGGAGCGGTATTCAGCGCCGCTATCTTTGCGCTATTGCATTTTAATGCCTATTGGCTGGTGGAAATTATTGTAGTGGGAGTAGGCTTGGCTCTGTTGTACTTTTGGACAGGTTCACTCTTGAGCTCAATAATTGCGCACTCTTTCATTAATTCAACAAAAGTAATTTTATTGTTTCTTGGTATACCATTAGTTTAATTAAAAAGGAGATGAACCTATGCCTTATTGCAGCCACTGTGGTAACAGCAGCCAGTTTGAATCAAGTAAAGTCCCCTCTGTTGCTCCTTATGCCAATGGTCCTAGCTCCGGGGTGATCGGTTCTTTTGACAGCACCGGTGCTCTCATTGGCATGACCCGTCTTGGTGCCACCAAGGCTTTTGCCAATGCTGCCGCCATTCAGCCGGAAGCCTATTTTGATACCTGTACTGTCTGTGGCAGTACTGAACTGTCGTGGAGTGAAATGCAATAAACGATAAGCAGCAATAAACCATAAAGGGGATTGATGAGATGACCGAAAGCCTTGAACTATCGGCCGGGCAGCTTCGCTTTCAATGCGATGAAAGTATATTCAATTTTGATACTACCGAAAGCGCACCGCCACTGGAAGTCATGATTGGCCAGGAACGGGCGGTAAAGGCTGTTGAATTTGGTCTTTTCACGAAAATACCAGGCTATAATATTTTTATTTCCGGCTTAGTAGGCACCGGGAAAATCACCTATGCCAAATCGGCTGTTCACAAGGTTGCGCAGGATGAAGCCGTTCCTGATGACTGGTGCTATGTCAATAATTTTGAAAATCCCAGTCAGCCCATAGCGGTGTCGCTGCCTGCCGGTCAAGGCAGTATCTTTCGTCAGGATATGCAGGATTTAGTGGAAAACCTGAAAAATGATATTCCTAAAATATTCAGCGGTGATCATTACGAAGAAGCCAAAGGGGAAATTGTTAAGACCTTTCAGGCTAAACGAGCTGTTATTATGGAAGGGTTTAATCAATATTGCGAGCAAAATGCAATCTCGCCGCAGTGGTCCACTACCGGTTTTGTCGGCTTGCCTATTGAAAATGGTACGCCGGTAACACCGGAGGAATTTCAAAAGCTCGATAAAGACAAGCGGGAAGGTATTGAAAAAAACCTGGTCGCTGTTCATGAAAAAGCGATGGATGCTGTCCGCATGGTGCAGCAGGTTGAGCGGCAGGCCAGAGAGGAACTGAAAGGCCTGGATACAAAGGTGGGACTTTTTGCGGCAGGTCATTTTATTGATGATTTGCAAGAAAAGTATCAGGCCTTTGAAAAAGTTGTTGCCTATTTGGACACCGTTAAATCAGAAGTAGTTAAAAACATCAATGACTTCAAACCAGCGGCAAATGAAGAAGAAAACAATCCCTTCCTTATGTTTAAGAAGAACATGCAGGATTCGATCAAAGATAAATATAAAGTCAATCTATTAGTGGATAACCGCGACATGGACGGTGCTCCTGTAGTCTTTGAAATCAATCCCACCTATTACAATCTGGTAGGCAGAGTTGAATATGAAAACCGGATGGGTGTGGTTAGTACCGATTATTCCATGATTAAGTCTGGAGCACTGCATCGCGCTAATGGCGGGTACTTACTTTTAAATATTCGCGATGTTTTGACAAATATCGGTGCATGGGAAGGACTCAAGCGCGTTCTGAAGACCAATACGCTGCTGATTGAAAACTTAAGTGATCAGTATGGAATGCTGGCGATGGCCTCGGTTAAACCCCAGGCAATACCGCTGAATGTAAAGATCATTTTGATTGGCAATCCTTCTCTGTATCACCTGTTGTTTAATTATGATGAAGATTTTCGCAAGCTGTTTAAGATTTATGCTGATTTTGATATTGACATGAAAAACAATGATGTCAACAGACAGAAGCTGGCAGGATTTATTACATCTACTGTCAAAAAAGAACAGTTAAAACCGTTTGACAGGTCTGCTGTTGCCAAAATGGTGGAGCATGCTACCCGCCTGGCCGGATCACAGGATAAACTGACGACCCGCTTCAGTGATATTGTAGAAGTAGTGTGTGAAGCGGATACGTGGGCGACGATGGACCAAAGTACGGTTGTCAGCGTTCAGCATATTAAAAAGGCCATTGATGAAAAGCGCTGCCGCTCTAATAAGTATGAGGAAAAGCTGCAGGAAATGTTTGAGGAAGGCATGTTCCTGATTGATACTGATGATGAAAAGGTCGGACAGGTAAATGGCCTGGCGGTGCTGGCCGTAGGGGAGTATACCTTTGGCAAGCCCTCACGGATTACTGCTAATACCTACCTTGGCAAGCACGGCGTTATCAACATCGAACGGGAGACCGAGATGAGTGGTACCAGCCATAGTAAGGGTGTACTCATTCTTGGTGGTTATTTGGGACAAAAATATGCGCAGAAGCAGCCGCTTACCGTGACAGCCAGTCTGACCTTTGAACAGTTATACGAAGGCGTTGACGGTGACAGCGCTTCCAGTACCGAATTATATGCCATTCTTTCCAGCCTCTCAGAGCAGCCGATTAAGCAGTATATTGCCGTGACCGGCTCGGTCAATCAAAAAGGTGAGATTCAGCCGATTGGCGGTGCAACACAAAAAATTGAAGGCTTTTACGCCGTCTGTAAGTTAAAGGGCTTAAACGGTAAGCAGGGCGTGATGATCCCTCATCAGAATGTGAAGGATTTGACACTAAATGATGAAGTTGTGGAGGCCGTTCAGCAAGGACAATTTCATATTTATCCGGTAAAAACAATTGATCAGGGCATTGAAATTCTTACCGGTACTCCTGCTGAGACCATTCATCAGAGTGTGCAGCAAAAATTATACAGCTATACGGAGACCTTGCTTAAACTCAGTAAAAGCCTGGAAAAAGAAGAAAAGTAGGTACAAAAACCCCTTGCGGCAAGGATAACTTTGCCCAAGGGGTACAAAATTTTATACAGATAAGGTGAGCAAGATGACAAAGAATCAAACAGCGCCTGTAAAAATGGGCAGCCGGTATACAGTAGAAATCGCCAACCTCGGACACAGTGGTGAAGGGGTCGGGCGTTATCAGGACTTTACTATTTTCGTTCCCCAGGCACTGCCGGGAGAAGTTGTTGAGGTACAAGTCAGTGAGGTTAAAAAAAGCTACGCAAAAGCCAAACTGATTGCGGTTAAGCAGGCCTCGACTGAACGGGTCGAACCACAGTGCTCTGTTTATCAGAGCTGCGGAGGCTGTCAGCTGCAGCATATGCGCTACGAGGGACAGTTAAAGGCTAAACGGGAGCAAGTAGTCAATGCGATAACGCGCATTGGCAAGCTGGATGATGTCACGATTCACCCTACGATCGGTGCGGCTAATCCCTGGTACTATCGCAATAAAATGCAATTCCCCGTGGGGAGAGCACAAGGGAAAGTTGCTGTAGGCTGCTATTCCCAGGGTACCCATGCCATTGTTAATACGGATGACTGCTGTATTCAGCATACCGTTAATAACACGATAGCGGACCAGGTCCGGCGCATTGTCACGGAGCTTAACATCCCAACCTATGACGAACGTACCGGAGAAGGTGTTATTCGTCATGTCATGGGGCGGGTGGGCACGGCAACCGGGGAAGTGATGGTGGCACTGGTGACTGTCACAGATAAACTGCCAAACCAGGCTAAGATCATCACTGCCCTGCAGTTGGCAATACCTGGGCTGGCAAGTATCATTCATAATGTTAATCCTCAAAGAGGCAACGTTATCTTAGGGCGGACTACCCGTACTATTTGGGGGAAAGATACCATTACCGATAAACTCGGTAATTTAACTTTTCATATTTCTGCTCGTTCCTTTTTCCAGGTCAATACGGAGCAGACGGTTGTATTGTACGGTAAAGCAGTAGAATATGCCGGGCTGACAGGCAAAGAAACGGTAATTGATGCCTATTGCGGCACTGGAACGATCACGTTGTTCCTGGCCGGACAGGCTGATAAAGTATACGGCATTGAAATTGTCGAACCGGCGATTGCCGATGCCTGGCAAAATGCCCGAACGAACAAGGTCGAGAATGTGGAATTTATCGCCGGTGATGCCGTTGAGGTCATGCCCGACCTATACCGGAGCGGTATCCGGCCGGAGACAATAGTAGTTGATCCTCCCCGGGCCGGCTGTGAGCCTAAGGTATTGGAGACATTTGTGAGGATGAATCCCGAACGCATTGTCTATGTATCCTGCAATCCGGCATCCCTTGCCCGAGACCTGGCAATCCTCGCCGAGCAGGGTTACCGGACGGTAGAGATCCAGCCGGTAGATATGTTCCCCCATACACATCATGTTGAGTGTTGTGTTCTACTGCAAAGAAAACACAGCCCGTGAAGCCAGGCGGGACATGGGTTCAAGTTTTGTGGGAATTGTGGAATATGTTCTCTCGGAAGTAAAAAGAAAAAAATGAAAAAATGCAATTTATTTCCAACTATAGTTTAAGGAGAAAAAGGTAGCATAAAAGCCGGCCACAGTAAAGGGCGGTGACATAGGATAACAAGCACCGGTGCCGCCGTTTGAGGTGGTATCGGTGCTTGTTCTTAAAGAGACGGAACAGCAAGCATAGGAAGTGTAGCCACATATCCGTAGACCTTTCAGTTGGGAGGTTCTCAAACCCTATGTTCTTTTCCAGATGCGGTCTCAAAAGGTTTTTTTGTTGAATTATCGACATGATTAGTGAAATTATGCTTCGTGATAAAATGTATGCATGAAATGAAAAAAGCTCACAATTGATAATTTACCTCTATGGGGATTCGATATTTTTTACATGCAAAAGTCGAGTATTGCCAAAGCAGCTTTGATATGATGTAGAAGCGAAGGGAGGGATGGCTATGCTACAAGAACTTAACCGCGCCGTTGAGTATATCGAAGAACATTTGACTGACGAGCTGGACCTGGAAGAGATATCTAAATATGTCGGAATCTCAGATTATCACTTCAGGACGGTATTCTTTTATCTTGCGGGAATGACATTGAGTGAGTATATAAAAAGCAGAAGGTTGTCGGAAGCCAATAAAGATTTGCTGATGGGGGAAAAAGTTACGGACATTGCTTATAAATATGGCTACTCGTCAATGGATGGCTTTGCCCGGGCATTCAAAAAATGGAGCGGCTTTTTGCCCTCGGATGCAGCCAAAAAAAGAATCAGCAAGCCCTTCCCCAAACTTTCGTTTGTCATCACAATCAAAGGAGGAAATACGATGGAATGTAGAATCGAAGAAAAACCAGCGTTTTATCTGGTTGGTGTAAGCAAGCGGGTTCCCATGCAATTTGAGGGCGTCAACAATGCGATTGTAGAGCTTGCAATGAGCATTACAAAAGAGCAAAGAGAAGAAATGCACGCGCTGCAAGACATGGAGCCTTATCAAGTCGTCAACGCCTCTTATGAAGCAGATGCCGGCTTTTTGAAAGAAGAAGGCGAGCTGACCCATCTGATTGGCGTACTGACCACCAAAGAGGATGTAAGCGACCGATTGGTGAAAGTTCCGGTAGAAGCCTGCGTCTGGGCAGTTTTTCCGAATGAAGGGCCGTTTCCTTTCACTCTACAAAATACCATGGCGCGAGTCTATTCCGAATGGCTGCCCACTTCCGATTATGAGGTCATTAACATGCCTGCTTTTTCCTTTTCAAAAATGGATGAGCATAAAAAGAATTACGCTTACAGCGAAGTTTGGACACCAGTTCGGAAGAAAAAATGAATTTTTTGCGTATAATCTGCTTTCGCTACAGAAGGCGTTAAACGGTGAGGAAAAATCCTCACCGTTTATTGTTTTGTTATACCAACACACACCACATATTCTACACAGGCAGCAAGCCCTTTCATCTTGCTTATTGAAATATTTATCTAACTTGTTGGGAGTTCTTCATTCCTTTGGGAGTAACTTTTTACTCAAAATATAAATTCCACTCCAGCCTAACAATAATAACACCTGTGCCAGGACAACAAGCCATAGTATCTCCATGTACCCACCAATCACACAAAATAAGGTATTAGCCAAAGGAAAACCCAGGAAAGTAAACATGATAGGAAAATCTTTTTTATAATTCAAAGAGCTAACAACCCTACGATCCCAGAACTTGACGAAGGCTAACGCTAAAATTCCCACTGAAACTACAGAAAGAGAGACCAACATTACCCATTGCATATCAGAAGTTCTGTTGAAAAATGGTCCCATATAATTAAAGAAGTTGGATATAGGTGAAAGCAAACAAGCTAGAGAAAGAATTGCAGCCAAGAACGGATATATATAGCCAATTAGATTACTATAGCCACTCTTCTTATGCCACCATTCACCGATTAAAGTAAATGCAGTCCAGTATCCGGCTATATAGATCCATCCTGTAAAATTCATGACAGGTTCCCCATATATGACAGGTTCTCCAGGGAGCGGGTAATAACTCCACCTGCCAATGATTCCTTCCGAAGTTTGAAAAATCTGTTTTACTGCGACTGGATCCAGTGAAAAGTCAAAAATCATAGCACTAAGGCCAGCAATGAATGGTTTAGTCCATGACGGTATATTTATCGTCTTCAAAACACGTAACGTTGAGTAAACGATAAGAAACTCGATAATTGGAACAGTTATTGGTACATTGAATATCATTAGGATACTGCTCCCATATGAGTAAAAACCTTCTTTCCCCATAGATCCCATAAATACAGCAACGTTTTCAAAGACCGAGGCATAAAAAAAGACAAAGCATACGAATTGCATTAATACAATCTTGGGACGCTTTTCATTATCAATTATATAAAAAATCATTAAGGTGGCAATAATTAAAACTAAAACATCTTGAATTATCCATACAGGAACTAGCGTTATATTTCCCATTATGTTACCTCCATTTATAATGATCATCGAGTTGAACTGTTCAATTATAATGATAGCATTACCATAAATTACCTATTAAATCCATTGTGGTATGACAAGAACGTAAGTAGTTCAAACCGCATAAAAATGAACAATGAGTAAAAATCTAAAAGAAAAACTTGACGGCGATTTGCGCTCTATCAAAAAATGCAAACCTGGTTGCCGATGAGATAAAAAATCAAAACGAGTTTGATGCTCTTTTCCCATAGAAAAATTTACTTAAGTTGAACAACAAGATGGGTATCAATAGGGCGGCCAGAGGAATTTTCTCAGCCGGCCTTCGTATGTTTAGCAAGGGTATTGAAAACTGTACCTATCTAAAAATATCAATCTGAATATTTCAAAGGGAACAACTGTGGGTTATACTATATTTGTTACTTAAAAAATTAAGATAGGAGAAAAGATATGAAAAAACAATCTTTCAGCCAGACAAAACAACTGGCCTATACCGCGTTAGGCATTGCACTCGTATTTACTTGCACATCTTTTGTCAATCTTCGTCTTCCTATTGCCGCCAACGGCGGACTGATTCATTTGGGAAATGTGCCGCTTTTCCTTTTCGCCATTCTTTACGGCCGCTGGATCGGCGCTCTGGCCGGCGGTATTGGTATGGCCTTGTTCGATGTGGTGGGCGGCTGGTTTTTGTGGGCTCCATTTACCCTGGTGATTGTTGGCCTGATGGGGTATACGGTCGGGGCTATTTGTGAAAAGAACCGGAGTTTGACGGCGTATATCCTGGCTTTAATGGCTGCTGGCCTGATTAAAGTAGTGGGTTATTATGGTGCAGAAGGTATCATTTATGGCAATTGGGTGGCACCGCTGACCTCTATCCCCGGCAATTTGGTACAGATCGGCGTGGCGGCGGTTATCGCCCTGCCGTTAGCGAAAAGGCTGCGAAAATATGTGGCTGCGCCGGAATCAAAGGAGACGGTGCTTTCCTGACATAAAAAGAGCGGGGGACAAGGTTTTTACCTTATCCTCCGTTTTTTGACTTTTATTTCGTGAAGGGCTAACCTGATGTGTTAGAAGTTTTCATTTCCAATATGTTTGCTCGTCCTTCTTAAAAGGTTTTTGAAAAAAATCAATTAATGAATTTCGAATGTATCTTTTAAGGAGTGCGGACACTGTTTTTCGGGCTTCCGATTGGGCGAATCCTTTCCTGGCTGATTTACAAGGGTATCGGCGGGGCAATTTCCATAGTAAAGCCCTGGACCCATCATTATCTGAGACGGAAAAAAATGCTCTGGTGGGACCGTTATATATGCCCTAATTCGGGGATATTAAATTTGAAATTAAATTAAGGAGGGTTTACCTGTGAACAAGTTTATTTTCCATGATTATTTCCATAAGCCTCAGAAAAAAATCGCTAAGCGGATGATTTTCAAAAGCGATAATGTAATTGCTTTTATACTGAACATTGCAAAAGGGGCAATACTACCTGGACACACACATCTAGAATCAACCCTTTTCCTGCAGGTCCTAGAGGGTAAGGCCAAGGTTGTTACGGATGGTAATGAAACCTCGTTGCAAGTGGGCGAGTTAATGCAGGTTGATGGGCAGGAAAGCATGCAGGTTATAAACAGCGGCGAAGATGACTTGCGCCTTTTTGTCACAATTTCACCAATAGGCACGGAGGCCTTTGCAACAGATGCAGATATTTAACAGGGACGAGGGACAGGTATGTTGTCTCTCTGTAATCTGGTCTGATGTGATAGATTGCCGTCAAGAGTATTCATGGTTGATCTAAATTTAATATTGAAATTCTGAACCATCCGTTTATGCGGGGCGTTTTTTGATTTATCCTATTTATTTATCCCAGAATATAGATGATAATCGATTGCCGTTTGGTAAACTAACGAATGCTGCTATAGCGATCAAGGCTGGGGGAGGATTATAGAGATGCGAAAAGTAATCTTAGATTTGGCGGTAACCTTGGACGGGTTTATAGAGGGGCCTAATGGGGAAATAGATTGGTGTATTATGGATGAGGAAATGGCCTTTGAGCAGTTCCTAAGTGAAATAGATACAATTGTATATGGACGGAAAAGCTATGAATTATGGGGGGAATATACCCCTTCTGATAAGGCTTCTGAATGTGAAAAGCAAATCTGGGCACTGGTTCACAGCAAAAAGAAAATCGTATTTTCTACTACTCAGACAGCTCCCAGTGGTGATGTACAATATATTAATAGCAATATTGAAGAGGAAATAAGAAAGCTCAAGCAGGGGCATGGTAAAGCTGTATGGCTTTATGGTGGAGCAAGTTTAATTTCCACGTTTATCAACCTTGGTTTAGTGGATGAGTATCGCCTGTCTGTTCACCCGGTTGTGCTGGGAGCTGGCAAACCATTATTCGGAAGTTTGCGTGAGCGGCTCAGCCTTGGCCTTACGGATGTACGAAGGTACAGTTCGGGAGTGGTCCAATTGGTGTACCGGGCAAGGTAGCCTGGGGTCTGTGATGGAAATAGTGAAGGTGGATAAATCGCATGTATTACGAGGAAATTGTCAAAATTGCGGCCTCGGCGCAAGCTAAAATTGATCTGTTAAGAACAGGCAAAGCGAAATACATCCTTTCCTCGGCTTTGGCCGGGATGTATGTAGGCTTTGGAATCTTATTGATTTTTACGATTGGGGGACTATTGTCGCAGGGGCAAGTGCCGATCGTTAGAATTGTTATGGGACTTTGTTTTGGTATTGCTTTGAGTCTTGTTATCATGGCTGGATCGGAGCTTTTTACCGGGAACCACATGGTGATGACAATTGGGCAGCTAGAGAAAAAAGTAGCAGCCTACGAAGTCCTGGCGATTTATTTTTTTAGTTTTGCCGGTAATCTCATTGGGGCGGTACTCTTAGCAGGCCTCTTTGCTTATTCAGGGCTGCTTAGCGGTAGCACGGAGGCTTTTATTGTAAAGACAGCACAGATGAAGATGGCTCTGCCATGGGACCAGCTTTTGCTGAGGGGAGTTTTGTGCAATACGCTGGTCTGCCTGGCAGTATGGTGTTCTTTTCGAATGAAGGAAGAGACGGGAAAACTCATTATGGTGTTTTGGTGCTTGTTTGCCTTTATTACAACAGGATTTGAACACAGCGTAGCGAACATGACGCTGTTGGCCGCGGCGCTATTTGTTTCAGATAGTGTGGGTGTATCTTTGACCGGTTTCGCATACAATCTTATTTGGGTCACGGTAGGTAACTTCATCGGCGGGACACTATTAGTAGCATTTCCCTATTGGTATATTGCAAAGAAAGGGTAATGAATGGAAGGCGACCGCGCTTAACGCATAGTAGGGATTGCCGTGGTTTCAGTTTTGAGGTAAGAAAAAGCAGTGGCTTTGGTTTACAAAGCCGCTGCTTTTATTTTACGGGGGCAGGCGCCGAGAGCCTGCGTTCGTTCACAAAAATACTACTTGACAACCATGGTTTTAATTGATAGAATTTTCACATAAATAGTATGTGAATGTTTTAACAAACTATTGTTTGGGGGGATTGAAAACCCCATTGAAATCAATTTTTTTCGATAAAGAAGGAATTGTTTTTGTATATTATCGGAGAAAAAATTAATAGCAGTATTCGCGCTATTGCTTCGGCAGTTGCAGAACAGAATAAACAATTTATACAGCAAATAGCCATTGATCAGATTGAGGCAGGAGCCCACAGCATAGACATTAACGCAGGAACCTTTGGCGAAAGGGAAGCTCCCCTTTTGGCTTGGCTGGCGGAATGTGTGCAAGACGCAACCGCTAGACCACTGTGTATTGATAGTCCTAATCCAATCGCTTTGGGGCAGGCTTTAGCTGTGGCTCGCCAAAAACCAATTGTCAATTCAATTACTTTGGAGAATAAGCGGTATAAAGAGATAATACCGCTTATTACATACTATAAGACTTCTGTTATTGCGTTGTGTCTTGATGATACAGGCATTTCGTCAAAGGCGGAGCGGCGTTTTGAAATTGCTTGCCGGCTCGTGGATAAGTTATCGAGTGATGGGTTGGATCTCAAGGACATATATCTTGATGTTATGGCTCAGCCGATTGGATCGGATAGCGCATCCGGCAGAGTGCTATTGGATACTGTCAGGGCGGTTAAGGAAGGAATTCCCGGAGTTCATATCTGTTGCGGATTAAGCAATATATCTTTCGGTTTGCCTCACAGACGTTTATTAAATCAGGCGCTCGCCGTTGCGCTTGTAACCAGCGGCATCGATACGTTGATTGCGGATCCTCTTGATCAAAATCTAATGTCATTATTGGGCGCCGCAAAAGCCATAGCAGGATCGGATAAGTATTGTTGCCAATATATAAAAGAGTATAGGGACGGAAGACTCTTAAAGGCCTAGCGGTGGAGGTCTGTGTTTTGGTGTGATGCCTTTCGTTGAACCCGGAGTCGAATAGTGGTTTGTAAAGGTATTCCAAGTTTGCATTTAGGGAGGTGGAAGTATGCAGAACTTTGATCTCGTTCAAGCTTTGACTGAGTTGGATGAAAATGCGGTGTTGCTGGAGGTTCGGGCACAACTTGATGAGGGCGTTCCGACCATGGAAATTCTTATTCAGCTCCAGCAAGGGATGGAACAGGTCGGAATGCGCTATGAGGCAGGTGATTACTTTTTAGCGGAGCTCATTATGTCAGCCGATATCTTTTCTAGTGCTGCCGCTTTGATGGAAACTTTCTTCACTTCAGGCTGTGAATCCAAAGCAATCGGTACTATGGTTATCGGAACGGTAAAAGACGATATTCATGATATTGGTAAAAATATTGTTTCCGCGATTCTAAGCTGTAATGGAATTAAAGTTGTCGATCTAGGAGTCGATGTTGCCACAGCAACCTTCGTGAAAGCGGTTAAGATGAATAAACCGCAAACGGTCGGGTTATGCTGCCTGCTTACTACGGCATTTGATGCAATAAAAGAAACGGTTTCTGCGGTGAAAGCGGTGGACCCGTCCATAAAAGTCCTAATCGGCGGTGGTCCGGTAGATGAAAAGGTAGCCCAATATTGCGGTGCCGACAAATATTGCAGAAACGCTTATGCCGCTGTAGACGCCGCCCGAAAAAGTATCAGCCCGGCCGTGGGTTCAAAACCGGCAAAGCAGGTGATCAGCACCAACCTTGGGAGCGGTCTTTCTTGCTGAGCCCAGAAAATGATTTTTAGTGGATTGTCGATCAGACAATAAGAAGGGACGCATCTCTATCAAAATAGAGCGTCCCTTCTTTTAGCATCAAGTTATATCTGCCAGTATAGTTATTCCCTTTTTAGCGGTTTTCGGAAGTGTTTATAGTGAATTAAAGGGAGGACGATGATGGAAATCAGTCTGCAAAAATTGAAGGAGGCTTTTCTGGACAACAGCTATATTGCCGAAGACGAGGTCATTATGACCGTATACTGGGCACTCAAGCTAGGGAAACCGCTTTTGATAGAGGGCGAGCCTGGTGTGGGAAAAACGGAAGTCGCGAAGGTGCTAAGTTCAGTCTTTGCGACCGAGCTGATCCGGCTGCAATGCTATGAGGGGCTGGATGAGAGCCGGGCGCTGTATGAATGGAATTATCAGCGCCAATTGCTAAAAATACAGCTGCAGAAAGATTGTCTTACAGACACTATTGAAAAAGATTTGTTTGATCGCGAATATTTACTGGAGCGGCCTTTACTGAAAGCAATAACGGTCTCGCGAAAACCAGTACTGCTGATCGATGAGATTGATAAAACTGATGAACAATTTGAGGCGTTCCTGTTTGAACTGCTATCGGAATATCAGGTAACGATACCCGAATGGGGGACTATCAAGGCGAAGAATGTACCGATAGTCGTTCTGACCAGCAATCATGATCGCGATCTTTCTGACGGCCTGCGCCGTCGGTGTGTTTATTTGTACCTTGAGTATCCCTCGATAGAGAAGGAAACCTTGATTTTGGCAAAGAAAGTTCCTGGGCTTGGCCCCAAATTAGCTCACGAAATTGCGACTGCTCTCCAGTTCATTCGTCGGTTTCCTGAATTGGAGAAGAAGCCGGCAATTGCGGAGAGTCTGGATTGGGCTCGGGCTTTGGTGATGATGGGGCAGGACGCTCTTGGTGAAACTGCCGTCAACAATACCCTGGGGCTTATTTTTAAGCACGGGGCGGACCTCCGGTATTTCAGAGACAAAGGCGGCGCGGAGGAACTTTGCGTGCAAATAAGGGAATGCCCAAAAGGTGAAGCGAGGGGTTACAGTGAATGCGGCAAAGCAGATTGTTGAATTTTGCCATGTCCTAAGAGGGCTGGGGGTCCGGGTAAGCACCTCGGAAATGCTGGACTCAGCCGAAGCTTTACTGCTGGAAGACTGGGCGGATCCGCAGCATATAAAGGCTGCCTTGCAGGCGACCTTAATAAAAAGGCATGAAGATATACCTGTCTTCCGTCAGGCCTTTGCCGCCTTTTTTATGGAACGCAAGCAACAGCCACCACCGGCCAGGGAACAGACTAGTGGTCAGCCGGTACAACGGAGGAGGAAGGCTGATGAATTGACCTTCCAGGGCCACGAATTAAATATATCCGGTGAACTACGCCAGGTGTACCAGCAAATGGCGCCCCAGGACCGGCAACGATTGTGCTCGTTTTTGGAAAAGACATCCGGCGGAAACAACGTTGAGCTAAATTTTAGACATGTAGTTGAAAAAGTTGTAGTTGGTTCACTGGAGTATTGGCGGCGCCAGTTAGCGGCAGAAGAAGAAGCGGCGTTTCCGGTGCGGTTATGCGGTGAGCCTATTATCGATCATGCAGTGGAAAAGGCGGCGCGGCGTCTGGAAGCTGAAACGCAGACACTGCTGCACAAAGATATGCGGCGAATTGGGGAGCAGGACCTTCCGCTTGTCCGGCGCTTAATCAAACAGTTGGCGAAAGAATTGTCCAGTCAACTGTCCCGGCGATATCATAAAACCCATTTTGCTGAACGAATTGATCTGAGGCGGACTATTCGCGATAATACCCGTTACGGCGGCACTATGCTGCAGTTAAAATATAAGGCGGCCAAGCGAACAAAGCCCAATATTTTGTTATTATGTGACGTTTCCGGCTCGATGGCCCAGTATGCAGTATTTGTACTCCAGTTCATATACGGGCTGGCCAGTCTTGTTGATCAGATTGAAAGCTTTATTTTTGCCGAAGACCTTGAACGGATGACCGTCAAATTCAAAAAGAAACAACCCTTTGCCGAGCTTATGAGTGAAATGATGGCCCAAAGCGGGCAATGGGGAAAAGGCACTGATCTATCGAAAAGCTTATCAACATTGTGCAAAGACCATCGAAAAGCGCTGCGTCCTTCGATGGTCGTCATTATCGTAAGCGATGCAAAAACGGTAAAAAGTGACGCCGCCATAAGTGAATTGGCAGTGTTGAAAAAAAAAGTACGAAATATTATCTGGCTGAATACCTTGCCTAGCAGCGAATGGTCCCGCCATAAAACAATAGGATTTTTTCAGAAGTATTCCTATATGGTGGCTTGCAGTACCCTCGGCGATTTGGCGAATATCATTCGTTCGCAAATATTTCACCTCAAATTGCTCTAAACGGATTGATAGATAGCCTGCTCAAAAAAAAATGTTGTTTACCGAATATTCTGGTAGGAATTTCTAATTACTTTGCGAAGATGTATATACATGTAGTCATTTATCTATTTGAGATGTATATACATATAGATAAGAAGGATTGTACATTAACTTATTTTTCTTACCTGAAAAGCAGTATGGCAAAACTCATGAAAGGAGAGACCAGAATGAATCCCTAAATGCCGGATAGATGGTTAGTGGCATCTGGCAGAGTCCTGATGCAAATTTGCTTAGGGACAGTATAGGTGGGGTGTTTTTACCTTGCCCTTGATGATGCACATAAAAGGACCAGATCGGAATTTACCATGGCTTTGACGGTTTGTATCGGATTTTTAGGAATAGCTGTAATAGGCGGTTACATCTTGGATACACGAGATGCCCGTGTTGTAGCTTCTGCCGCCTTGATCATTGCGATTATCTTGCCTTTGCTTGCCGCTCCTTCAAAAGCGGGTAAAGGGACTCTTAAAGCATAAGTTCATTCGGGAGTTCGCCTTTTTGACGCAAATGGTTTTTTTTCGCTAAATAAGTTAAAAATTTCACAATAAACACAGATAAATGACGGCTGGCAGATTATCAAGGCATAGTGAAACATAAACGGAATGAGGTGAGGCTGTTACAACACCTTATGTATATACGTATATATAAATTAGACCAAAGAAAGTACAAGAAAGGGGCTGAGCGTATTTATGGCGGCACAGATATTGGATGGGAAAAAGATAGCTGAGCAATTGACGGAAATCGTGAAAAAAGATGTTGCTAAGTTTGAGGCTGCCCGGAGTATTAAACCAGGGCTGACTGTCATCATCGTAGGAGAAAACCCAGCATCCAAGGTTTACGTGAATCGCAAACACAAGGCTTGTGAGGAACTGGGAATTGCTTCGGAGGTCGTACGTCTGCCGGAAACGACTTCCGAGGGGCAGCTATTGCAAGAAATTGACCGGTTAAATGGCGATAACAGGGTACACGGTATTCTGGTGCAACTGCCTCTGCCCAAACACATCAACAGCGAATTGGTTCTGGAGAGGATCAGCCCGCTCAAAGATGTTGATGGTTTTCATCCGGTAAATGTCGGAAACCTAACCATCGGTAAAGAAGGACTGGTGCCCTGTACACCTTACGGCGTTATCAAAATGCTGGAAATCAGCGGTATTTCCGTCGAAGGAAAGCGAGCGGTGGTTCTAGGCCGGAGTAATATAGTCGGCAAGCCTATGACGATGTTGCTGATGTCCCGGAATGCGACCGTAACCGTCTGTCACTCGCGCACGAAAGATTTGGCTGCGGTCTGCCGGGAGGGAGATATCTTAGTCGCTGCTATCGGCAAGCCTGAGTTCGTCACAAAGGATATGGTGAAACCCGGCGCGATCGTTATTGATGTCGGCATCAATCGGGTTGGTGACAAATTGGTTGGCGACGTTAAATTCGACGAGGTAAAGGAAGTCGCGGGCTATATCACTCCTGTGCCGGGGGGAGTTGGACCGCTGACCATCGGTATGCTGCTGCACAATACGTTGAAAGCCGCAGAGCTGCAGCTTGACAAATGATGGCTTATCCGGGGCAGACTGAGCGAGTGTAAATCATAATTGGCGAAATTAAAGGGGGATGCATACATATGGCTTGGGATCCTACGCAATTAAAAGATTGGCAGATTGCTGAACTGGCAGAGGGCAATATACCTACAACTGAGCAATACCGGGAAATGATGGGACTGCAGAAAGATGAAATCATTCCGTACGGCAAGACGCCGAAGATCGATTTCCTGAAAGTGATCAACCGCCTCAAGGATAAACCGGATGGCAAATATATCGAGGTAACCGCCATCACCCCTACCCCTTTGGGAGAAGGTAAATCAACGACATCCATAGGCCTCATGGAAGGATTGGGAAAGCGCGGCGTAAACGTTGGCGGCGCTTTGCGGCAGCCTTCGGGCGGACCGACCATGAATGTCAAAGGTACCGCTGCCGGCGGCGGCAACGCCCTCTTAATCCCGATGACCGAGTTCTCTCTGGGGTTGACCGGAGATATTAATGACATTATGAACGCCCACAATCTGGCGATGGTTGCCCTGAATGCCAGGATGCAGCATGAGGCCAATTATGATGACGCCGAGTTGGGCAGAAGAAATCTCAGAAGACTTGACATTAACCCCAAGAACGTGGAGATGGGCTGGGTCCTTGACTTTGCAGCCCAAGGCCTGCGCAACATTATCATGGGGCTTGGCGGGAAGCAAGACGGCTTTATGATGCATTCCAAGTTCGGTATCGCTGTAGGGTCCGAGTTGATGGCTATTCTGGCGGTGGCCAAGGATCTGGCTGATATGCGGGAGCGCTTTAAGCACATTGTGGTTGCCTATGATAAGGCCGGAAAACCGGTTACCGCCCAAGACCTGGAAGTTGACGGTGCCATGACTGCCTGGATGCGAAATACGATTAATCCAACCCTTTGCTCCACTGTTGAAGGGCAGCCCTGTTTTGTCCACGCCGGTCCGTTTGCCAATATCGCCATAGGTCAGTCCTCGATTATTGCCGACCGTATCGGTCTGAAATGCTTCGATTACCATGTCACCGAGTCCGGATTCGCCGCAGATATCGGTTTCGAAAAATTCTGGAATGTCAAATGCCGGCTAAGCGGACTAAAACCATCGGTCTCTGTCCTGGTAGCCACTGTCCGCGCCTTGAAGATGCATGGCGGTGGACCTGCTGTGGTGCCTGGCCGTCCGCTTCCTGACGAATATACCAAAGAAAATCTGGAACTTTTAGAAAAAGGCTGCGCCAATATGATTCACCTGATCAATGTTATTAAAAAATCAGGCATCAAGCCGGTAATCTGTATCAATGCTTTCTACACCGATACCAAGGAAGAACATGACCTGGTGAAGCGGATCGCCGAACAGGCCGGCGCCCGGGCCGCCGTCTCCCAGCACTGGTTGCAGGGTGGCGACGGAGCCCTGGAGTTAGCGGATGCCGTTATCGATGCCTGTAAGGAAGAAGTCAATTTCAACTACCTGTATCCGCTGGAAATGCCTTTGCGGCAACGGGTGGAGACTATCGCCAAGGAAGTATACGGAGCCGATGGCGTCGATTGGGCGCCGCTGGCTGAAGAGAAAGCCAAGAAGTTTGAAGCTGATCCTGCGTATGCCGACTATTCCACCATGATGGTGAAGACCCACTTGTCCCTGTCCCATGAACCAACATGGAAAGGCGTTCCCAAGGGATGGAGATTGCCAATCAGGGACGTATTGGTTTACGGCGGCGCCAAATTCCTCTGCCCGATGGCCGGTGCTATCAGTCTGATGCCGGGAACAGGTTCCGATCCCGCTTATCGCCGGATTGATGTGGATGTCAATACAGGCAGAGTCAGCGGACTGTTCTAGCGGGTTGATGGAAAAGTAAATCGCGAAGATGTTCCGATCGTGCAACGCGGCAGACTTCGTGAGGAGAGGAGCGTGTACAATGGCGGATGCAGGGATAATCCCTTCTTCCCAATTTGTCGGTGAGGTCCAGACTAAATCCGGTCAAAATATCAACCTTTGTTACAATTGCAAGAAATGTGCCGGAGGCTGCCCAGTGAACTTTGTCATGCAGCCGTACAATGCGGATATCCTGAAGCTGATTCAGCTGGGGGAAAAAGAAGCGGTCCTCAAAAGCAACAGCATCTGGCTGTGTGTGGGCTGCAAGACTTGTGCGGCACGGTGTCCCAACGGTATCGACACCTCGAAAATCATGGATGCGCTGCGAGAAATGGCGCTGGCGGAAGGGTTTTCCGGCTGTGAAACAAAGACTCCGGCTTTCCATCAGTCCTTCTTGATGATGGTTGGGCAAATGGGGCGCGCGTATGAAGCAGGCCTCATCGGCATTTACAAGCTGAAAACATTCACTTTTACTCAAGACATGGGCGTAGGCATCAAATTCATGACTAAGGGCAAACTCAAACTTTTGCCTGACCGTATCAGGCGGGTGGGGGAAATCAAGCAGATTTTCCGCAAGGCGAAGGAGGCGGAGAGAAAATGAAAATGACCTATTATCCCGGATGCTCTCTCCATTCCACTGCCAGCGAATACAATGCCTCGACCGGATATGTATTCAAAGAACTCGGCATCGAACTTACCGAAATCGAAGACTGGAATTGCTGCGGGGCTTCCAGCGCCCATGCGACAAATCATTATTTATCGCTGGCGCTGCCTTTGCGCAACCTTGTCCTGGCGGAACAGGCCGAAAACGATGTTCTGGCTCCCTGCTCGGCCTGTTATAACCTGCTGAAATATACGGATCACCAGATTCGTCAACAGGCGCCCGAAGCCGAAGGCATCAACGGCGACCTTGAGAAGATCGTGGGGAACAAATACGGGGCGACGATTCAGGTCCGCCATCCGTTGGAAATCCTGAGCAGCAAAGAAATGCTGCGAGCCGTCAAAGCTAAGACCATCCGTCCACTTGCCGGCCTCAACGTAGTGACCTATTACGGTTGTTTGCTAACGCGGCCCAAGGACGTAGTGGCCTTCGACAATCCCGAACATCCCCAGAGCATGGATAAACTGGTTTCAGCCCTGGGGGCGGATGTTAAAAAATGGTCTTACAAAACCGACTGTTGCGGCGTCGCCCTCAACCTGCCCCGTACCGAGGTGGTGGAGACGCTGGTTGCCAAGCTCATTACCGAGGCGCAGCGCGCCGGGGCTCAGGCCATTGTAGTCGCTTGCCCGATGTGCCACGTCAACCTGGACATCCGCCAGACCAAAGTGGCCAAAACAATGCCTATTTTCTACTTTACCGAGTTGATGGGCATCGCTTTCGGTGCTCCTGCCCCCCAAGCCTGGCTGCGTAAACATGTGATCGATCCCATGTCTGTACTTCCTGTGGCCGAGAGGGGAGGAAAATAGTATGGCAAAAGTTAGCAGCATCGGTGTTCAAGCACCGCCTGCGTCAACCAAGGAGAAAATCGGCTCCGTCCTCGTCTTAGGCGGAGGAATCGCCGGAATGCAGTCCGCTCTGGATCTTGCCAATGGCGGATATCTTGTGCATATGGTCACAGATGAACCGTCGATCGGCGGGAAGATGGCCCAACTTGACAAAACTTTTCCGACCAATGAATGTTCCATGTGTCTTTTAGGACCGAAGATGAGTGACTGCCTGAGCCATCCTAATATTATCATTCACACTCATTCGGTGTTGGAGAAGCTGGGAGGAGAAGCCGGTAACTTTACCGCCCAGGTGCGGAAAAAAGCGAGATTCATCGATATTGACGAATGTACGGCCTGCGGCGACTGCGTCGACGCCTGCCCCGTTAAGGTGAAGGATGGCTTCAACCAGGATCAGGGTCTTCGTAAAGCGGTATATAAGCTATTCCCGCAGTCGGTGCCAAACCGGTTCATGATCGACAAGCGCGGTGTTCCACCGTGCCGCTCCACTTGTCCGGCCGGAACGAATGTGCAAGGGTATGTGGCTCTCCTTTCTCAGGGAAAATTCGCCGAAGCACTGGAAGTCATCCATCGCCGTCTGCCTTTTGCCGGTATCTGCGGCCGAATTTGCCACCATCCGTGTGAAGCGGAATGCAACCGGCAGGAAATTGATCAACCGCTGGCAATCGCCACCCTAAAACGGGCGGCCGCCGACTATGGCTGGGAGGAACTCGCCAAAGCCGAATCACAAACATATACTCCCACCCGCAAAGAGCGGATAGCGATTATCGGAGGCGGACCAGCTGGGCTGACAGCAGCCTGCGACCTTGTGGAAAAAGGCTATCAGGTTACCCTCTTTGAAGCACTGCCCAGTCCGGGCGGCTGGTTGAAATACGGGATTCCCCAATACCGGCTGCCAGAGATCGTTGTCCAACGGGAAATTGACATGCTTTTAAGGCATGGGATTGAAGTGCGCAATAACACTCGCGTGGGCAGCGATATTACATTAAAAGAGCTAAAAGAGCAATATAATGCAGTCCTTATCGCCGTTGGCGTGCAAAAGAGCCGGGATCTGCCGCTTGAAGGCGCCGGTCTTGCCGGGGTTCTTCCCGGAGTTGGCTTTTTACGGGATATCAAACTTGGCCAAAACCCGCGGGTCGGGAAAAAAGTCGTTGTTATCGGCGGCGGCAACGTAGCAATGGATGTAGCTCGTTCAGCGCTGCGCCAGGGCGGAGAAGAAGTCCATGTCGTCTGTTTGGAGTCCCGCGGCGAAATGCCGGCCCATGTCTGGGAAATCGAAGAAGCCGAAGATGAAGGAGTCATCCTGCATCCCGGCTGGGGCCCGAAAGCAATTGTCGGCAGCGGCGGGAAAGTCAGCGCCGTTGGCTTCAGAGCCTGCAGCGCCGTTTTCGACGCCGAGCGGCGATTTAATCCCCGCTATGACGAAACACGCACCATCCTTCTCGACGCAGACACGGTGATCATGGCTATCGGCCAGGCTGCAGACCTGGAATTTCTGCAGGGCCAAAAAAAAGTCACGACCGCCCGGGGAATTGTTGCTGCCGATTCGCTGACCAAGGCGACCGGTGATCCCGCCATTTTTGCCTGCGGCGACATAGCTCACGGCCCAGCGTCAGTAATTGAAGCGGTTGCGAGTGCCCATGAGGCAGCCATATCCATTGACCGTTATCTAAACGGCGCCCAAATCGCCGCCAACAGGGAAAAGCCACATCAAGACAAACTCACTCTCCCGGAAAACACCCCGGTACACCCCGTCGACCGCCTGTCACAGGCCTTTGCCCCGGCAAGCCTTCGCAGTAGAGACTATCGCGAAGTGGCTCTGGGCATGAGCAAAGAAGAAGCAATCGAAGAAGCAAGCCGCTGTCTGAACTGTGGAATTTGCTCCGAGTGTTTCCAATGCGAAAAGGCCTGTAAAAAACAAGTCATTCACCATGATGATACCGATGAAATGCTTGACCTGTCCGTCGGCGCTCTCGTGCTGGCTCCCGGCTTCGATATTTTCGATGCAAGCCTCAAGGGTGAATACGGCTACGGCATTTACCCCAATGTGTTGAACAGCCTTGAATTTGAACGCCTGTTGTCTTCTACCGGTCCTACCACAGGCCATGTGGTGCGGCCGTCGGATGGTGCTTCTCCCCGAAAGGTTGCCTTCATCCAATGTGTAGGCTCTCGTGACTGCGGTGACAACGGAGCGGAGTACTGTTCTTCCATCTGCTGTATGTATTCTACCAAAGAGGCGCTTATTGCCCGGGAGCACGACGCCAATGTCGAACCGGCCATCTTCTATCTGGATATGCGTTCTTACGGGAAAAATTTCGACAAATATGTTGAAACCGCGAAAAAAGGTGGCGTCCGTTACGTTCGGGCCATGATATCCAGCATAAAAGAGGATCCGGTAACCCAAAACCTTTTCATTAAATATATCAACGAAACCGGCGATATTGTCGAGGAAGAGTTCGAACTTATCGTATTGGCCGTTGGGGTGCGTCCACCAAAGACGGCTGCCCCTCTTCTGGCGACGCTGGGGATAGAAGCTCATCCTTACGGTTTTGCCGATACTGATGATTTCAGCCCTACCGAAACATCCCGCCAGGGTATCTATGTTGCCGGCGCTTTCCAGGGACCGCGGGATATTCCGGAGACGGTCATGACCGCCAGCGCGGCCGCGGCCAAAGCGGGGGAACTGCTGGCGGACGCCCGCAACACTTTGCGGCGTCTCAAAGCCTATCCGCCGGAGCGGGACGTCAGTGAAGAACCGGTGCGCATTGGTGTTTTTATCTGCCAGTGCGGCATCAACATAGCTTCGATTGTCAACGTTCCGGATGTCGTGGCCTATGGACAAAGTTTGCCTGATGTTGTTCACTGTCAGGATAATCTTTATACCTGCTCTCAGGACACCATCAAAAGGATGAAGGAAATTATCGAAGAGAAACAGCTTAATCGGGTGGTTGTAGCCTCCTGCACCATGCGGACCCATCAGCCGCTTTTCCGGGAAATGCTGCGGGAAGCTGGCCTCAATCAATTCTACTTCGAAATGGCCAATATCCGTGACCAGTGTTCATGGGTGCATCGCAGCGAGCCGGTCGGCGCGACGGAGAAGGCTAAGGACCTGGTGCGGATGGCGGCGGCCAAAGTGCGTCACCACGACCCGCTTTACCTGCATCCTGTGCCGGTGATTCCCTCGACGCTTATTATCGGCGGCGGGGTTGCCGGAATGACTGCTGCTTTATCGGCAGCCAGTCAAGGATTTACCGCCTATCTTGTCGAGAAAGAAGCGGAGCTCGGCGGCCATGCCCGTGAGATTTACCGGGATCTGGAGGGGAACGACGTTCAGCAATATCTGCACCAATTGACTGCAGCTGTTGCAGACCATCCCCTGATCAAAGTCTTTACCAATACGCAAATCACGAATTTCTCCGGTCACGCCGGACACTTTATCACCTCTGTGCGCAGTGGCCAAGACGAAACGGCGACGGACATAGAACATGGCACCGTGATCGTCGCGACCGGGAGCGAAGAACGTGTGGCCGCCGGATATCTGGCAGGCGAAGATCCCCGCGTCATTACCGGCAGCTCCTTTGAGAAACTGCTTGCCGCTGGTCAGCCGGTGGAAGCCAAACAGATTGTCATGATCCAATGTGCCGGTTCCCGCAATGAGGAAATTAAGTACTGCAGCCGCACCTGTTGCGGTCAGGCCATCAAAAATGCTCTGCTGCTGAAAAAGCGGCAGCCGGCAACCGACATTTATATCTTGTACCGGGACATCCGCACCTATGGTTTTATGGAGAGCCAGTACAAGGAAGCCCGGGACATAGGAATTCGCTTTATTCCTTATACCGAGCAGCAAAAGCCGGAGCTTGCCAAAGCAGGCAGCCGATTGAGCCTCACTGTACACGAACCGAGTCTTAAAAGGACCATTAATTTAACCCCTGATCTTGTGGTACTGGCGTCGGCCACTGTACCGTCAGACACGGCGCGCAGCCTGGGGACCATGCTGAAGGTACCGGTCAATGAGGACGGCTTCTTTGTCGAAACCCACGCCAAATTAGGTCCAATTGATTTTCCCTCCCAGGGCATTTTCCTCTGCGGTGGAGCACATTCGCCCAAGTATCTCCATGAATGTATCTATCAAGCCCAAGGGGCGGTGGCGAGAGCCAGTACCATCCTGTCTCAGGATAATCTGATGGCAGGCGGGGTTGTGGTAAACGTCGATCCGGATAAATGCGCCGCCTGTCTCACTTGTGTGCGCATCTGCCCCTATAGCGTGCCCCGTATTGGCGAAGACGGCAAAGCCTGTATCGAGGCTGTCCAGTGCCACGGTTGCGGCAGCTGCGCCGGGGAGTGTCCGAACAAGGCAATTCAATTGCAGCACTATAAAGATAATCAGATCTTGGAAAAGGTCCGCGCTCTGTTTAAGGAGGTATCCGCATGAGTACATTTGAACCGAAGATCGTTGCCTTCTGCTGTTACTACTGCGCATACTCGGCGGCCGATCTGGCCGGTTCCATGCGCCTGCAGTATCCAGCCAACATTCGTATGATCGATTTGCCTTGCTCCGGTAAGATTGAGCAGAACCTGCTGCTCACAGCTTTTGAAGAAGGAGCTGACGGCGTATATGTCGCCGGGTGCATGGAAGGAGACTGCCATTTCCTGCGCGGCAATTTCCGGGCCCGCAAGCGCGTGGAGTATGTGAAGAAGCTTCTTGATGAACTGGGAATCGGGGGAGAACGGCTGGCAATGTATAACCTGTCGGGATCCATGGGACCACGCTTCGCCGAAATCGCCAAAGAAATGACGGAACGAATCCGGGCCCTTGGCCCGAGCCCATTGAACCGTGCTGCCGTGGCCATGGCGAGTGAACCGTCAACACCAAGTTTGTCGGAGAAAGGGGGTGAAAGCAGATGATTATTGCTCAGCAAAAACCCATCGGCGAAATAGAGAGTTATATTGGCGCCGCCAAAAAAATATTGGTGGCTGGGTGTGGGGGCTGCGTCACCGTCTGCTTGTCAGGCGGACAAAAAGAAGTAGATATTCTGGCCACCTGCCTGCGGATTTTGCGCAGCAAAGCAGGGAACCCCGTCGAAGTGGTCAGTGAAACGTTGGAACGCCAATGTGACAAGGAATATGTGGAAAAACTGGAAGCTCTGGTCAAAGATGTTGATTGCGTTGTATCTCTGGCCTGCGGGGTCGGCGTACAGTATCTGGCGGAACGCTACCCGGACAAATATGTTGTGCCTGCCCAAAACACCAAATTTATCGGAGGCACCACCGAGCACGGCGTCTGGGAAGAGCGCTGCGGCCTGTGCGGGGAATGCATCCTGGCAAGCACCGGCGGCATCTGCCCGGTGATCCGGTGTTCCAAGAGTATTTTGAATGGTCCGTGCGGCGGGTCCAGTAACGGTAAGTGCGAAATTGACCCGGACACCGCCTGTGCCTGGGCCCTGATCTACGAGCAACTCAAGCGGCAGGGCCGGGAAGCTTCCTTGTGCGAGGTTTTTCCGGTGAAAGACTGGTCTAAATCCCGGGACGGCGGTCCGCGCAAGTATGTTAGGGAGGATGTGCTCCTATGAGTGAGCAGTTGACGAAAGAGTTGACAACCGAGAGCAAGCTGGAAAAGGGTTTTGCCAGAGGGGAATTTATTGTGACGTCAGAAATTGGCCCCTTAAAAGGAGCCTCGGCCCACAATATCATTGAGCATACCGAAGAAGCGAAACTCAAATGTGACGGCTTCAATTTAACCGACAATCAAAGTGCGGTGGTTCGGCTCTCCAGTATTGCGGCTGCTGTGCATGTTCTCAAACATGGCGGCAATCCGATCATTCAGATGACCTGCCGGGACCGGAACCGCATTGCGATTCAGAGCGATTTATTAGGAGCCTACAGCCTGGGAGTTCGCAATGTTCTGTGTTTAAGCGGCGACCATCAGTCTTTTGGCAACCATCCTACAGCCAAAAACGTATATGATATTGATTCGATTCAGCTTATCGCGCTGGTCAAAAAGATGCGCGATGAGCAGCAGATGCTCAGCGGCGAAACAATGAAAGCGGCTCCCAGGTTTTATATCGGAGCCGTTGAAAGCCCGTTCGGCGATCCTGTTGAATTACGGGTCATGCGTTTAGCTAAGAAGGTTCAGGCTGGTGCACAATTCATTCAGACCCAGGCTATTTTTGACATCGAAAAGTTTAAATACTGGATGAGCCTGGTCCGCAAAGCCGGTATCGACCGGCAAGTGAATATTATGGCAGGCGTCCTGCCGGTCAAATCAGTTCGGGCGTTACAATATATGAAGGAAAATGTGGCTGGGATGAGTATTCCGGACGAATTGATCGACCGGATGACAAGAGCTGAAAACCCTCAAATCGAGGGGATCGCCATTGTTATTGAGCTCATCAAACAATTGCGGCAGGTCGAAGGAGTCAAAGGCATTCATATCATGCCTGTGGGCTGGGAAGCCGCTTTATCCGATATTGTGACAGGCGCCGGCTTGCTGCCCCGTCCAATATTGGACTAAGAGCCGCACTCCCCGGGGCAAGGCCTTTTCTCCCGCCGGAAGCCTGCTTGCAGATGTATATACATATATACTTTTCTTGGGAGACTGTAGGATGTCTGGCCGTCCGGAGGATTTCGCGGGATCAATACAGTTAAAGCCCTGGTTTTTCGATACTGATACGAAAGGATAGAGGGCACATGCATGCAAGTGAATTGCGACCGGATAATCTGAAACAAGCCTATCAATCGGCATACACCAAGGCCTGCGAGGATTTCCAGCGTTGGAATCCCGTGGATATGGCAGCAAGCAGCGGAACAAGTTTCGCTTGCGCCACCAGTACCTTCTCCATTGTTTATGCCGGCCAAGGCTATCAGGTCAGTTTTCCGTCAGGTGAGGTTGTCTATGCAGACAGAAACGATGCGGTACCGGTTACAGAAAAGATAATCCTTTTGCATTATTTAATCCGGGCCAGTGGGCAGGCGATAGCGAATTCCTGGATTTCCTTTAAAGAAATCCCTGTGGTCGGCATGTTATATTTAGAGCCTTTTAATAAGCGGGTTACCAACTATCTTATTGGCGTTTTCGGCAATCAACCGCAACTGTTGCTGCAGGCCGGGGAACTGCTGGGAGCAAGCGCGTGCAAGTTCGGCAACTATGGCATTAAGCTGAATGCCCTGCCGCGTTTACCTATCATTTACGCTCTGTGGGCTGGCGATGAGGAATTTCCGCCAAGGGCAACGGTGTTGTTTGATGCCACTGCGCCTTACTACCTGCCCACAGAGGATCTGGTTGTCGCCGCCGGTTTTTGCGTCGGCAAACTGGCCCAGGCGGCAAGAAAGCTGCCTGCTGCCGAGGTACCTGACCTGGGAACAGTATAACTCGGAAATACCCAAGGAAAGTGTTGGATCACTAAAGGAGGTAATCCCCGTGAAAATCGCCGTATCCGGTAAAGGCGGTGTAGGCAAGACAACGGTAGCGGCTAATCTCGCCAGATTGTTTGCCAGCCAGGGCTACAAAGTATATGCGGTTGACGCCGATCCAGATTCAAGCTTAGGGAGCGCCATCGGTCTTGACGATGAGATTATGGCGATCAGCAAACCCCTGATTGAAATGCAGCAGGTTATTGCAGAACGCAGTGGCGGCGGGGCATTTTATACTCTTAATCCTCAGGTGGATGATATTCTTGATGCTTATACCATTCAATCAGGCAATATCCGATTCTTACGCATGGGAGGTATCAAACAAGGGGGCTCTGCCTGCTATTGTAGGGAAAATTCATTTTTACACGCAGTAGTTGATGCGCTGCTGCTTGGCAAGCAGGATGTGGTTGTGCTTGATATGGGGGCAGGCATCGAACATTTGACGCGTGGCACATCCAAAGGAGTTGATGTCATGCTTGTAGTTACGGAACCCACCAAAAATAGTGCGCAAACAGCGAAGGTAGTAAGGCATCTGGCCGATGAAATTGGCGTAAAAAAAGTAAAAATAATCGGCAATAAGATTCGTAGTGAAAAGGAAGAAACTTTTCTGAGGACCCAATTTGAGGCCGGCGAAATTATTGGTATGTTGCCGTTTGATGATTCGATTCTCGAAGCAGCCATGGGCGGGCCAGTGGATGTGACGGACAGCAGTCAGCCGGTTGGCGCTCAAATGCGAATGATGTATGACTGTATTCTTCAAGGGGGGTAAAATAGTCTGACCTGCAGGCAGATTGCCGCTGTAAAATCAAGGCCTCAAAGACTAGTTGTTTATTATCGGTTTACCAACAGTTAGGGGAGGTAGAAGAATGTCGGAATTTGAAAAATGCACAGTCGACCCCGCCGCGCGGGAAATGCTCGTCAAAGCGAAAAAAATAGGATTCCTAACCAGTTTTGACCGGGCCAAGGCTCAAGAGCCCCGTTGTAATTTTGGCAATGCCGGTATTTGTTGCCGGATTTGCCTGCAGGGGCCATGCCGGATTATCCCGAAAAAATTGGGCGCCAATAAAGGGATCTGCGGTGCTTCCGATTATACCATTGTGGCCCGTAATACCGTCCGTTACATCGCCGGCGGAGCGTCGGCCCACTCTGATCATGGGCGGCATATTGCGACAGCGGTGCTTCATGTAGGGGAAGGCCATGCCAAGGATTATAAGATCACCGATTCGGCCAAATTGCTCAAAGTCGCCAAGCGGATTGGCCTGGCCACAGAAGGAAAATCAATTCATGAAGTAGCCGTAGCGGTGGCTTCCGAAGCCCTAAAGGATTTCGGCCGCCAGGATAACGCCCCCTGCACTTGGATTGAATCAACAGTTACCGAGGGTCGCAAGACAAAGTTTAAGGATACTACGATTATGCCTTCCAGCATCAATGGTTCGATTGCTGAATTGTTACATCAGACTCACATTGGTAATGATGCCGATCCTGTAAATATTATTTTCAGCGGCTTGAAAGTGGCCTTAGGAGATTACGACGGCATGCAGCTTGCCACCGATCTGTCCGATGTTTTGTTTGGTACGCCGACTCCGACGGTGACCGAAGCCAACCTAGGGGTCCTTGACCCGGAAATGGTTAACATCTGCGTACACGGCCACAATCCGCTGCTAAGCCAGGTGGTTGTCGATACGGCCCGGGAAATGCAGGAAGAGGCTAAAGCTGCCGGAGCTAAGGGCATCAAATTATCCGGCATTTGCTGCACAGGCAACGAGGTTTTGAGCCGCGCGGGGGTGGCCATCGCTACCAACTTCGCCACTCAGGAATTGGCAATTATGACCGGGCTAGTTGATGCCATCGTGGTCGACGTGCAGTGCATTATGCCCAGTCTGCGCAGTCTGTCCGAATGTTTCCACACCAAAGTCGTTACAACAATGCCGATCAGCAAAATCCCCGGTTCTTACCATTATGAATTTGACGAGGAAAATGCCGTTGAAAGCGCCCGGGCAATCATCCGTCTGGCCATTGAAACCTATAAACGGCGCGATCCGGAGAAAATCGAGCGCCAGGAATACAAAAATAAAGTTGTCGCCGGCTTTAGCCTGGAAGCTATTCTGGAAATCTTCGCTTCTGTCAACCCGGATAACCCCATCAGTGTATTGACTGAGGCGATTAAAGCCGGGGAATTAAAAGGGGTCGCTTTGTTCGCCGGCTGTAACAACCTCAAAGGAACTCACAATCAAAACCATGTGGAAATCGCCAAGAAAATGGCGGCCAACGACGTATTTATGGTAGCTACCGGCTGTGCCGGCCAGGCTTATGCCATGAGCGGTCTTTTGACCCCTGAAGCGGTTGAGGCATATGCGGGTCCCGGACTCAAGGCCTTCCTAAACCGTATCAGCGCAAAAGCCGACTTGAAGACGGCTTTGCCGCTCATCTTCCATATGGGGTCCTGTGTTGACAACTCCCGGGCCACCAATCTACTGACCATGATGGCTAACGAACTGGGAGTGGATACTCCGGACGTACCTTTTGTTGCGTCGGCGCCTGAGCCGATGTCTGAAAAAGCGGTAGCCATCGGCGCCTGGAATGTCGCCATGGGCATTCCGGTGCACATCGGCGTAATAGCGCCAACTACCGGCAGCGACCTCGTCCACGGTGTCGTGACTCAAATCGCCAAAGATGTGTTCGGCGGCTATTTCATCATGGAAACCGATTATGCCAAAGGGACCGACAAGTTGTTGGCCGCGCTGGAGGAACGAAGCTGGAAACTGCGAATTCGCAATGCAGCCAAAGTAAAATATGCCGAACGTGAAACCGCTAATTAAGAGGTCACAGTTTAGGTAACTGGGAGGGGGAATATATAGATGTCAAATGCATTGTTTAAGGCTGCTTATGATGGAGCGATCATCGCCACAAGCTACGCCCAAATACTTCTGGAAAAAGCCATTAAAGAACATGGGGCCGAGACCCCGGTGAAATACCCGGATACAGCTTACCGTTTGCCGGTTATCACAGCATTAAGCGGTGAGGAAGTCAATGTTCTTGGCGATTTACCGCCTATTTTGAACCGTATACGGTCCAGTCACATCCGGGAAGAATTGAATTTCGATAATGCGAAATTGAACGGCGAGGCCACGCATTATGCTGCCGATATCATCGAGGCTCTGCGCTATTTACACGGGGCCAAACCGGAGTCGGCTCCCTGGACCGGATTTCTGTCTGATCCTATTTTGAGGAAATTTGGTGTGCCGCTGGTTGACAACACTATACCGGGTGTTGCGGTTATCATCGGTAAGGCCCGTACCTCGAAAGAAGCGGCTAAACTGATCAAAAACCTGCAATCCAAAGGTATGATGCTGTTCTTGGTTAACGAGATTATCGAACAGTTGCTGGAGGAAAATGTAAAGCTGGGTATTGATTATATTGCTTTTCCTCTCGGTAACTTCACGCAGGCCATTCATGCTGTCAATTTCGCCTATCGCGCCGGCCTGGCCTTTGGAGGGATAAAACCCGGCCAACGCCAGCAGCAGCTTGATTACCAAGCCCGTCGGGTATTCGCTTTCGTGCTGGCGCTGGGTGAACTGGATGAAGTCAGAATTGCCGCCGAAATGGGCGCTATTGGCATGGGCTTCCCGGTAATTACCGACCAGACGCTGGTGGAAGAAATTCCTGATTGGTTCGTTTCCGAGCCGGATTATGACAAGATGGTAAAACTGGCGCTGGAATTACGGGGGATTAAGATCAAAATTGTCGATATTCCTGTTCCCATTACCGTGGGTCCCGCTTTTGAGGGTGAAACCATTCGCCGCGCCGATACCTATCTTGAATTTGGCGGCGGCAAGACAACTGCATTCGAATTGGTGCGGATGGTTGGTCCTGACGACATCGAAGATGGCAAGATTACCGTCATTGGTCCGGAAATAACCGACATAAAAGAAGGAGACCGCCTGCCGCTGGGGATTATGGTCAGTATCTACGGGCGGAAAATGCAGGAAGATTTTGAAGGAGTGCTTGAACGCCGCATTCACTATTTCGTCAACTATGGTGAAGGCTTGTGGCATGTGGCTCAGAGAGACCTGGCCTGGCTGCGGATAAGCAAAGGCGCGGCTGAGGCCGGCTTCAAGATCCGCGATTATGGTGAGATCCTGATCGCGAAATTCAAGTCAGATTATCCGTCAATTGTTGACCGGGTTCAGGTAACGCTGATTACCGATCAAGCCTTAATAGACGAGAATTTGAAGCTCGCAAGGGCAAAATATGCTGCCCGTGATGACCGTTTGCGCGGACTGACCGACGAATCGGTGGAAGATTTCTATTCCTGCATCCTGTGCCAGTCCTTCGCGCCGAATCATGTATGTATAGTTACCCCTGAACGGGTTGGCTTGTGCGGCGCTGTCAGCTGGCTTGACGCCAAAGCCTCCAATGAGATCACTCCTACCGGGCCGAATCAGCCGATTGCCAAAGGGGCTTGTATTGATGCGGAAAAGGGCATGTGGCAGAACGTCAATGAATATCTCTACAACAATTCAAACCGGACATTGGAAGAGGTCAACCTCTATACCCTGATGGACCGTCCGATGACTTCCTGCGGTTGCTTTGAGGCTATTATCGCCATTGTGCCGGAAGCTAACGGCATCATGATTACCACCCGGGAATTCAGTGGTGATACTCCTTGTGGCATGTCATTTTCGACACTGGCCGGTTCGGTTGGCGGGGGATTGCAATCTCCGGGCTTTATGGGCATTGGCCGCCGTTATATTGTAAGCAACAAGTTTATTCCGGCTGACGGCGGTATCGGACGCATTGTCTGGATGCCGAAGGAGTTGAAAGAATTCCTCCGGGCGGATCTGCTGGAGCAGGCCAAGAAACAAGGCCTGGATGAAGATTTTTTTGATAAAATCGCAGACGAAACCGTTGGCACTACGATCGACGAAATTCTTCCTTTCCTCGAAGAAAAACAGCACCCGGCATTCGCCATGGACCCCATGATGTAAGTTGTAGACGACTTTGATCAGGGAACTGCCGATTGGGCAGTACCAATATTTATCTACACAAAAGAGAAAGGGGACAACAGTATGGCTTTAACAGGATTAGATATTTTCAAACAACTTCCCAAAAAGAATTGTAAGGAATGCGGGGCTCCAACCTGCCTGGCTTTCGCTATGTCGCTAGCCGGAGGAAAAGCGTCGCTGGAACAGTGCCCATACGTATCGGAAGAGGCGAAAGAAAACCTGGGTGCAGCAGCAGCTCCCCCCATCCGGCTGGTTACTGTGGGTGTCGGTGAAAATGCATTAGCCCTGGGAGATGAAACGGTTATTTACCGGCATGACAAAACCTTTTGTCACCCCACCGGCTTTGCAATCACCGTAAATGACACTCTGCCCGCCGGTGACGTAACAGCCAAAATCACCAGAATTAACGATCTAAAAGTGGAAAGGGTCGGTCAGCAACTGGCAGTTAGCGCTATCGCCATTATCAATGCGTCGAAGGATGCCGCGACTTTTAAAGAAGTCGCCGCCAAGGTCGCCGCCCAAACAACCTTGCCGCTGATTCTTGTCAGCGAAAATGTTGCCGCCCTTGAAGCGGCACTGCCGGTCATTGCGGACAAGAAGCCCCTAGTCTACGCCGCGACAGCCGACAACTATCAAAAAGTGGTCGAACTTGCCAAAGCCCATAGCTGCCCGGTTGTTGTAAAAGGCAGTACTCTGGCGGATACGGCTGACCTGGTGGAAAAAATTGCACCCTTGTACAAGGAATTGGTGATCGACACAGGAAGCCGGGGCACCTCCCAAGTCCTAGCCGACCAGACTCAAATCCGCCGGCTGGCGATCAAAAAGAAATTCCGGCCCTTCGGCTATCCGACAATTACCTTCACGACTTCCGAGGACCCCCGGGAGGAAGTCATCCAGGCCAGTGTTTATGTAGCTAAATTCGGCGGCATTGTTGTCTTGAAGGCCGATGAAAAGTCGCAGATTTTGCCTCTTCTGGCATGGCGGCAGAATGTTTATACCGACCCGCAAAAGCCTATTGCGGTCGAGGCCAAAATTTATGAAGTTGGGGCAGTGAATCCCGACTCTCCTGTATATATCTGCACGAATTTCGCCCTTACCTATTTTGCGGTCGAAGGAGAAGTTTCCGGCAGTAAAATTCCCGGATACATTTTGCCTGTCGATACTGACGGTACCTCTGTCCTTACTTCATGGGCCTCAGGTAAATTCAGCGCCGACTCTATTTCAGACTTCCTGGAAAGCTCAGGAATTAAAGCGAAAGTGAACCATAATACTTGTGTTCTTCCCGGGTATACCGCGGTACTCAGCGGCAAACTCAAGGAAAAATCCGGGTGGAATGTACTGGTTGGACCACAGGAAGCTGCAGGTATTCCTGCTTTTGCCAAATCTCATTTCGTATAATAATAACAGGACAAATCTGCGGCAGCAAAATACGAAAAGTATGTTAACACCAATGTAGTATTTGTGACCAGCCAGAACCCTTGCCTTTGGGCAATTATTAGAGCGGAGGTTCTATCAGTGAAAAGATCTAACGCACCAGTGCAAAGGTATAACATACTCTTTCAACCCGATAATATTTTGGTTGAAGTGGACGCCGGTGTTGACTTACTAACAGGGGCCCGAAAAGCAAACATTGAGATACAATGCAGCTGCGGCGGAGGCGGTACATGCGGTAAATGCTTACTGCGAGTGGTAAGCGGGTCAATCAAATCCAAGGGACATTCAACCCGCGACGGGTGGTCGGTTGCCTGTCAGACCTGTGTCGCGGGGGATGTAGTTGTTGAAATACCGGCGTCTTCCCGGGTTGCTTCGTCTCAGGTGTTACTTGATGACCACTGCGATATGCTGACAGACGGGCCTGATTTACAGTCGGCGTTTCCTTTTGATCCATTATGCAAAAAGGTTACGCTCCAGATACCTCCCCCCAGCATTGTGGATCCCAGCAGTGATGCCAGCCGAATGCTGTTTGCTCTACAAAAAGCCACAGGACTGAAAAACGTTCAACTGGAGCTGGAGCAAGTGCGAACCCTGGCTGAAACTCTGCGCGGCTGCAATTGGTGCATTGATGTAACCTATGCGTCCGTCGGGGAAGCAGTCCGTATCATCAGCATTGATGCTCCAAATGGCAACAGCCGGCTCTGGGGGATTGCGGTAGACATCGGCACTACAACGGTAGTGGTCTATCTGGTAGACCTGCTTTCCGGAGCGGTAACCGGGAAAGCGGGAACGCATAATAAGCAAGCGCAGTTTGGTGATGATGTGATCAGCCGTATTATCTATACCGATGAAGAAACGGATGGGCTAGAAGTGCTTCAACAGGCCGTAGTAGATACAATCAACGGCCTGATAGCAACCCTTGTCGCTAAATATCGCATCGAAGCAAGTGACATCCGCGCCGTGGTTGCGGCGGGAAACACAACGATGGCCCATCTGTTTTTCGGTATTGATCCGCGGTACATCCGCCTGGAGCCGTATGTTCCGGCCGTCAGCCAGTTTCCGGTAGTAAAAGCCAGGGAACTGGGTCTAAAGGTTCATTCCGAGGCGGTGGTCTATAACTTTCCGGCGGTAGCAAGCTATGTCGGCGGCGATATCGTAGCCGGGACACTGGTCAATGGCATGGCCGAAGAGGACGCTGTGACCCTTTTTATCGACATAGGAACCAATGGAGAAATGGTATTGGGGAACAAAGAATGGTTGGTAAGCTGTTCCTGCTCCGCCGGTCCTGCCTTTGAGGGGGCAGGCATTACCAACGGTATGCGGGCCACCCAGGGGGCCATTGAACGTGTTGTCATTGATAAAAAGACCTATGAAGTGACGTATTCGGTTATCGGCCAAGGGAGGCCACTGGGCATCTGTGGCTCGGGACTAATCGACGCTCTGGCCGAAATGCGGGAAGCCGGAGTGATTGACCGGGCCGGCAAGATGCAGGAACTGCCTACACCGCGTATCCGCAAAGCAGAGGATGGCATTGAGTTTGTGCTGGCTTGGGCCGATGAGGCCGATCGCGGCCTGGATGTAGTGATAACCGAGGCAGACGTAAAAAACCTGCTGCGGGCAAAAGGGGCGGTATACGCGGGAGTGCGTTGCCTGTTAAAGACCGTGAATATGGAGCAGTCCGATATCGAACAGATTTACATAGCCGGCGGGTTTGGCAGCTATTTGAACATTGCGGATGCCGTGGAGATCGGGATGCTGCCTGATATCGGGACTGCTAAATACCAATTTTTCGGCAATGCATCGGTTAAAGGGGCCTATGCCGCATTGACGGCCGCATCCGCGATAAAAGCTGCCGGAAAACTGGCTGAGCACATTACTTATGTCGAGCTGTCGGCAGGTAATGTATTTATGGAAGAATTCATTTCGGCGCTGTTTCTGCCGCATACCGATTTAAGCTTATTTCCGTCGGTCGGCAGTTGACAAAACCAGGAGGGATACATTGTGACAAAGCAAATCGCAGTAGCCGGAAAAGGTGGAACCGGAAAAACTACCTTTACTTCATTATTAATACGCTATTTAATTGAACACCAAAAGCGCCCCATCTTGGCTGTTGATGCCGATCCGAACGCCAATCTGAACGAAGCGTTGGGAATGGGGTTGGGTGAAACCATTTCGGATATCATTGCCCGGACCAAAGACCCTCATGGCCTTCCGGCAGGCATGACCCAGGAACCTTATATTGAATACAAGCTTCAAGCAGCCCTCGAGGAAACGAAGGATGTCGACTTGTTGGTTATGGGCGGGCCTGACGGGCCGGGATGTTATTGTTTCCCTAACAACATTCTGCGCAAACACCTGGAAATTTTGGCAGATAATTATGCTTATGTCGTTATGGATAACGAGGCCGGCATGGAGCATATCAGCCGGCGGGTAACAGGCAATATTGATATCTTGTTTATCGTGAGCGACGCCTCTGCGAGAGCCATTCGTTCCGCAGGCCGGGTTCACGAGCTGGTAAAAAAATTAAACTCGCGGATTAAGGAAATCTATCTTATTGTGACCAAAAATCACGCGGGAGATATCGAGACCCTGCAACAGGAAATAGCCGCTACGGGCTTGGACCTGATCGGGACGATTCCCTATGACGCCGAAGTGGCCCGCTATGATGTGGAAGGCAAGCCTCTCATTGAACTGCCAGCCACTTCCGGCGCGGTGGTTGCCGTCAATCAAATATGCAGTAAAGTAAACGTATGATAAAAGAAAGGAGCGGTATTATGGCCTTGCAAATTATCAAAGAAAGAAACACCGGGAAAATCAACACAGTGACTATCGGGGCAACGAAAGACGCAGGGGGAACCCGGACCAGTGTCGTAACCGTTGGGGGAGATACGGCATTGCCATTCTTGCATTTTGAAGGTGACTTTCCCTATAAACCGGTCATCGCCATGGAGGTGCAAAGCCGCCTGCCGGAAGAATGGAATGCAACAGTGAAGGCGCCCTTTGCCGATGTGCTCGATAATCCGGCTGCCTGGGCCAAAAAATGCGTAGAAGAATTCGGCGCGGAGATGATCTATCTCAAACTTTCCGGCGCTGATCCCGATCTGGAGAATCATTCGCCCGAAGAATGCGTCAAGATCGTAAAAGATGTGCTGGCCGCAGTAGGTGTTCCGCTTATTGTCGCTGGATCAGGCGATGAGGAAAAAGACAATCAGGTTATGCCACTGGTGGCCGAGGCGGCAGCCGGTGAGAAATTGCTGATTGGTGTAGCCGAACAGAATAATTACAAATCGATCGTGGCTGCTGCCATGGTTCACAACCATAATCTAATCGCCTTAACCCCGTGTGATATTAATATCTGCAAACAACTGAATATTCTTATTACCGAAATGGGCCTTCCCGTGGACAGAATTGTAGTCGATCCCGGTGCGGGCGGCTTAGGGTATGGCATAGAGTATACGTACTCAATCCTCGAAAGAGGACGGCTAGGCGCGCTGCAGGGCGACAAGATGCTTTCCACGCCGATTATTGTCACTGCCGGCTATGAAGCCTGGCGCGCCAAAGAGGCCAATGCGCCTGAGACCGATTTTCCCGCATGGGGAAATCAGGCTGAACGCGGCATTCTCTGGGAAGCAATGACTGCTACCGCCCTCTTGGAAGGTGGCGTCAACATCATCGTTATGCGCCATCCGGAAGCCGTCAATCTGGTGCGGAAGAATATCGCGGAACTAATGATTTCCCAGGCAATATAAGAACCTGATACCGAAATAGTAGGAGGAAAGCATATGATTATGATTGGCGAAAGAATTAACGGTATGTTCAAGGATATAGGCAAAGCCGTCGTAGAATGGGATCCTAAGCCGCTGCAGGAATGGGCGAAAAAACAGGAATTGGCCGGTGCTCATTATTTGGATATCAATACCGGCCCTAATGCCGAAGATCAGGTCAAATCCTTAAAATGGATGGCTGAATCTGTCCAGGAAGTGACGAACTTACCTCTCTGTCTGGACTGCACTAACTTTGACGCCATTGAGGCTGCGCTAAAAATACTCAAACGGCCGGGGATGATTAATTCATGCAAATGTGAACAAGCGGAAATCGACCGGCTGTTCCCCCTTGCCGTCGAATACAATGCAGCCCTTATCGCTCTTTGCATGACCAATAAGGGCGTTCCCAAAAGTGCGGAGGACCGGACCGCTTTCGCCATGGAACTGGTGGCTAACGCCGACGCCTACGGATTGCCTTTCGAAGATCTGTATCTTGATCCTATCGTTCTGCCGGTCAATGTAGCCCAGGAACACGCCGTCGAGGTATTGGAAACGATTCGCCAGATTAAAACTCTTTCCAATCCGGCGCCCCGGACAACGGTAGGCTTGAGTAATGTATCCCAGAAAACGCCTCATCGGCCGCTGATTAACCGGACTTTTGCCGTGATGGCAATGGCAGCCGGCCTGGATTCCGCCATTATGGATGTCAACGATGAACTTATGGTCGACGCCATCGCAACCGCCCGGTTGGTCCTGAACAAGGACATTTATTGCGATTCCTATCAAAAAGTGTTTCGGCAGCACTCCTGCTGATTGTAAAAGGTTACGAGAAAGTGGGCTTCGTCCGCTATTAAATATAACCCGGTCATTTCGGCCGGGTTATATTTAAAAATCGGTCATTGCCGGGGATTTTTACGATTCGATTGGCGGTTTCTAGCCGGCTTACGGAGGAGATTGATATCATGAAGGTCGCTGTAGTTGACGGTCAAGGAGGCGGCATCGGAAAAGCTATTACCGAGAAATTGCGCAAAGAGTTCGGAGAGAAAATTGAAATTTACGCTTTTGGTACAAATGCTCTGGCCACGGCGGCACTGCTTAAGGCTGGGGCAAACGAAGGCGCTACAGGTGAAAATGCTATCATTCAGAATATGTCTGAAATGGATATGATTGTCGGTCCGTTAGGGATCATTGTCGCCCATTCCATGTTGGGAGAACTTACACCACGGATGGCGGAAGCTATTGCCAAGAGCAAGGCGAGGAAATTGCTGCTGCCGATTAACCGTGTCCGCATTGACGTGATAGGGGCTAAGGCAGAGCCGCTGCCCCATTTAGTCAACGAATTGCTTATGCAGGTTAAAACGGTATGGAAGGATTAAAAAGGGAAAGCAAAGCGCGCTTCATGGAAATGAGAGGAGGAATTTATCATGTGTGAAGTAAACGCATACCGGTATGAGAACGGAAAAGTGGAATTCATTTTGGAAAGTGTCGATAAAGTAGTTTTCACCGACACAGGGTTAGATTTGAAAAATAGTTTCGGTCAGAGAAAAACGATTGATGGGAAGATCATGGAGTTTGCAATGGTCGGTCATCGTATGATCTTCTACATGCTGAACCGACTGGATGAGAAGTAACAAATGATAAAGATCTGGAGGAATTACTATGTGTGAAGCAAACGCATATCTGGTTGAGAACGGTCAAGAGAACTTGATTTTGGAGAGTGTTGATAAAGTAGTGCCAAGCGGCACGGAAGTATATTTGCAAAATATTTTCGGCCAACAAAAAACGATAAAAGGGAGAATTAAGGAGTTATTGCTGGTAGATCACCGTATCATCCTGGAACGTTTTACACCGCAAGAGTGAGTGGCAGCAGCTTCAACTGCAGGGGGGGATTTGGGTGACCTATGAACAAGCACTGGAGTATCTTGCTTCCTTGAATAAATTCGGCATCAACTTCGGTTTGGCGCGGATCGAAAAATTGCTTAGCCTTATGGGCCACCCTGAACGGCGCTTCAAAGTTGTCCATATTACTGGCTCCAATGGCAAAGGCTCGACATCAGCGATGCTGGAAGCCATTTTGCGGGCCTCGGGGATAAAGACAGCCTTGTATACTTCGCCGCACTTGGTCGAATATACCGAGCGCATGGTGGTTAACGGTCAACCGATAGACCGGCAGGACTTCGCCGCTGCAATCGAGTATACCGGAAATTTGGTCACCGCAATGGCATGCTCCGGCAGCGAGCATCCTACTGAGTTTGAAGTGCTTACTGCTGCAGCTTTTCACTATTTCGCGGCGGCGGCGGTGGACTATGCCGTGATTGAGGTGGGCTTAGGAGGGCTGCTTGATTCGACTAATGTTGTTATACCTGAGGCAGCAGTGATCACGAATGTGACCCTGGAGCATACTGACCGATGCGGCAGCACGGTGACGGAGATTGCCCGGCATAAAGCCGGCATAATCAAGCAAGGCGTGCCAGTGATTACTGCAGCGAAAGGCGAGGCTCTGGAAGTGATTCAGGCGGAAGCTGTTGATAAAGCGGCGCCGCTTTACAGCTTGGGACAGGATTTCTCCGCAGCGGTTGCGCGGCAGGAAGGATACCGGCAAGCCGTGGCTGTCACCACCAGCCGATACGGCGACTTTGGTCATTTCACCACCAATCTTCTTGGGTGGCATCAAGCGGAGAATAGTGCGGTAGGAGTAATGACGTCCCTGATTCTTGCTGAGAAGGAACCGAAGATAACGCTGGCCGCAATTCGCGCAGGTCTGGCTGAAGTTTATTGGCCCGGGCGGTTTGAAGTGGTAAAAGATCAGCCGATGGTAGTGATTGATGGAGCCCATAATCCGGACGGCGCCAGGGCCCTAAGAAGGACCCTGGATGAAGTGTTTTTCGGGAAAAATATCACTTTTCTTCTTGGGATTCTTGCTGACAAAGATATAGGCGGTATTACCGGCGAACTTATCCGATCCAGTGACGACGTCGTTATTGTGCGACCGCTATCTGACCGGGGGGCGGAACCGGAGGAGGTCGCCACGCAGCTTGGGGGTAGGGCCAAAGCGATAGCATTGGCAGCTTCCATTGGCGAAGGATATAAGAAAGCGCGCTTGTTGGCCGGGCCGGGCGGGGTGGTTTGTGTGACAGGGTCTCTGTACCTGATCGGGCCAGCCAGAAAGGTGATCTACGAGGGCATTGGAGGAACGGCAGGATGACACAGGGAGCATTGCAGGAAGAAAAACAGCGGCTGCGCCGGGAGATGAGGGAGAAAAGACGCAGTCTTTCTGCTGCGGAGGTGGCTAGCCGGAGCGCACAAATTGCCAGTCATTTTTGCCGCTGGCCATTCTACCAGGATAGCGGGACGGTTATGTTCTATCTGTCCATGTCGGATGAAGTCCAGACTGAATTCATAATTCAAGATGCCCTTAAACGGAAAAAACGGGTATGTGTACCACTTTTAGGGGAGAAATACGGTGAAATGACTGCAGCTACTATCACAAGTCTCGATGACTTGGTGATAGGTAAACTGGGTTTAAAAATGCCTAAACCGGGTAAGACCGGAATTGTTTCGCCTGCTGATATCGATGTGGTGGTGGTCCCGGCGGTTGCTTTTGATCGCGAAGGGAACCGTCTGGGAATGGGTGCGGGGTATTATGACCGGTTTTTAGCTCAGGCTCAGGGATGTCTGTCGCTGGGAGTCACATGGGCCTGTCAACTGGTGGATAAAATCCCTGCGGAGGAGTACGATATTCGGATGCAATGGTTACTGACGGAAGAGGGGTTCTGGTCTTGCAGCGGTGAATAAAGCTTATCTTGTACTATTGGTTTTAACTTTTAGTATTCTATGATATTATTATAATAATATGGATTTTTATGGTTAAGATGTAAGCAAGGTGATGGCATATGGAAAAGCCGGATTGCCAACGGACGGGGGCGGCGGATGGTTACCAGTTGGTAGTTGAAGGGGTTGAGCAGTCGCTGCCTTGTTCCGCTGCTAAGACCGTTTTACAAGCCTTGAGCGATGGCGAGATATTCGTGGAGGCCAACTGTGGCGGTAGAGGCGTCTGCGGTAAATGCAAAATACAGGTGCTCCATGGTACGGTTACCGGTCTGGATCACAACCCTGCTAAGCCGCTGCAGCCAAATATATATTTAGCATGCCAGATCCGGCCGGAGGGGAATCTTTTTGCGAGACTGAAAAGGGCTGAAGTCAGCACCAAGGGCAATATCGTCGAAAAGTTCGCCGTTGAGGGTCAGCCGGTCCTGGAAAAGAAAGTATTGACGCCTGATCCTCAGATGATGGGCCAGCCTTTTTCTTTGCGCGAAATGGTTGACCGTCTTTTGCCAACAGCAACGTCTGTCTCTGATGAGCTACGGATTCGTTTGGCTCAGATTATGGAAACCGCTCCCAAGCAGTTGACAGTCGTGATGGTTAATAACGAACCCATTATCATTGAAGCGGGTGACACGTCCCAATCTTTATTTGGATTGGCGTTTGACATAGGTACAACAACAGTGGTGGGGATGTTGATTGATTTCAATGAGCGAAAAGTCATCGCTGTTTGCTCGGAAACTAATCCGCAAGCTGCCTTTGGAGCGGATGTTGTTTCAAGGATTACGGCCACTGAGAAACCCGGTAATCTCAGGGCTCAAGCCAGAGCCATCAGACAATGTCTGAACCGGATTATCCAGGAGCTGTGTGATTCAACTAAGGTTCCTCTTAATGAGATCTATGCGTTATCCATCGCAGGCAACTCTACCATGGAGCATTTATTGATGGAGGTATCTCCGTTGTGCCTTATGCGCAAACCTTATTCAGCCAGTTTTCAATACATAAAACCATTTTCACCTAGAGAGTGCGGCCTGAATATCAACTGTGACGGAAAAGTACTGTTGTTGCCTAATGCCACCGGTTTTATCGGAGCGGACACAATCGCGGCGGTTATTGCAGTCGATCAGGATATATCGCCAGAGCTGTTCCTGATTGTGGATCTTGGAACCAATGGTGAAATGACATTGGGTAACAGCGAGAAAATATTTGCCTGTTCTACAGCTGCCGGTTCCGCCTTTGAGGGGGCTCATATCCGGGATGGCATGCGGGCCTCTACCGGCGCGATTACCGATGTGTCTATCGACGACGAGGTCCGGGTTAAGACGATCGGCGGCAGTAAGCCTTTGGGAATATGCGGCGTAGGAGTCGTTAAAGCCATAGCGGAACTGCTGAAGCAAAAGATTATTACGTTCAGCGGTCGGTTTAACCGGGATTTTGGCACAATGCCACTCAGCCTGAAACGTCGCCTGAAACATAACAACGACCAATGGGAGTTTGTCCTTGTTGACGCAGCAGATTCTGCAACCGGTTACGATATTTCGATTACCCAGGCGGATATCCGAAAAATTCAACTTGCTAAGTCGGCTATCTGTTCGGGAATACAAATACTGCTGGAAAAAGGAAAACCGATCGACGGAATGCCGGTCTTACTTGCTGGGGCCTTTGGCAATTATATTGATATTGAAAGTGCACTAGTTATCGGCATGCTGCCCGGCTTTAACCGGGAGCAGGTCAGGCCTATCGGCAATGCGGCCGGGATTGGGGCAGTTCACACGTTGTTATCCAAAGAGAAATTGGCGCGGTGTATTCGTATATCCAGTCAGATACAATGTATTGAATTGGCGGCTCATCCCGACTTTCCCCAAAAATTTCTAGCAAATTTAGCCTTCCCTGAGGTGCTGTAATGAGAAAGCTGATGCCCATGTACTATCGTTTAGCCTACGATATAAAACTTGATATTGAATCCGGCAAGCTAAAAGAAGGGGATATGATTCCTACCGAGGAGCAGTTAGGCGAAATGTATGGAATCAGCCGGATGACTGTGCGTCAGGGAGTAGCCCTTTTGACTGAAGCGGGGTTAATTGAGACGATAAAAGGGAAAGGGAGTTTTGTCCGGCTCCCCAAATTGAATCAACTTGTTATCAATTTTCATAATGCCTCCTCCGCTGACGGCGAGCAGTTTCGCTATAAGCTGCTGAGTGCCAAGATGGTCCACGACAACCATAGTTATGCTCAACAACTGGGACTTGCGCCGGATGATAAGGTGATTCTATTAAGGAGCCTGCTTTATAAGGATGATCTGCCGAGTGCTATAGAAGATAAATACATGCGTTATCTCAGGGGGAAGCCATTGCTTGAAACCCAACTGGAATATGCTGCCTTTCCCGAAGTGATTGCCAAGCACCAGGACAGCGTACCGGTGCGGAATGAAATGGTTATATCTGTTGATGTTTTATCGCTAGAGCAGGCTAATTTATTAGAGACAGAACCGTTTCAACCGGTCATGGTCATACAACAAGTCATTTACTCCAAGGATGATGTGCCGCTCGGAATTTCGCGAATGGTCTGCCATAAAGACAGATTTCATCTGAATGCCACCTCATATCTAGGAAGGCTGTGAACGTGGTCAATACTAACTGCGGGCGGGTGGCTAAGCTGCGGATGTTCATTTTAGCTTGTCGGACCATTCGGGATGAATTGCAATTAGCGATGAAAGAAACAGGAGTAAATTATCCTATCGTTTATGTCGATTCCGGGTCATATCCTGGCAGGGAATCTCTCCATCGGGGTATTCAAGCAGAAGTTGATAAAATAAATGACGCAGATGTTATTCTTATGGTCTTGGGTTATTGTGGCAACAGCCTAATGGCGGTAAAGTCATCCAACTGCAAAATCGTTATCCCGAGGGTCAATGATTGTATTGCATTATTGTTAGGGTCAGCCGATGAGAGAAAGAAAAAGTCTCAGGAAATGAATACTTATTTTTTCACTCAGGGCTGGCTGGAGCATGAGAAAAATATTCTGAGAGAATATGAACGGTGTTTGACTCTTTATGGCCAAGAGCGGACCTTGCGGGTGATGAAAACGATGCTAGGAAATTATCTCCGGTTTATGGTAATTAATACAGGGGCCTATCCTCTTGACGCTGTTGTGCCCAAAGTCCAGGAATGTGCCCAAAGATTAAGCATGCTTTACGAGATTGTCCCGGGGTCGCTGCGATTATTGCATAAATTGTTGCTGGGACAATGGGATGAGGAGTTTATCGTACTTGAGCCGGGACAAGAAATCACAATAGACGATATTTGTATGGCGAAGGGGCCTGGCTCGAGTTGAGCCAGCCCCTTTTTATTTATTAGGCAGGGAGTGAATATTAAACCATCTTTGCTGTCAACTGAATAGGATGAGATAAGCCTGACCCCATAAATATATGCTGATTAAGGGTGATGTTATGAACCGTTACACAAAGAAAGAATTAGAAGAAGCCCTACGAATTATTTCTTCAATTATTATTAGATGTGAAAAAGCACAACCCAAATTTGCGGAGGGTACCTCACATCATACACTCCTTACGAATAGGATAAACGCAATGTATGTTTCAAAATCATTAATAACAGATGGAAATGGTAGAGACAAATATACAAAAGACGAACTGGTAGAAGCACTACGTCCCATATATTCGGTTATCAGCAAATGTGAAAAAGCAAAGCTAAAATTTGCGGAGGGAACTTCTCATTATACTCGCTTTAAGAAAATGCTAAACGCAATGTATATTGCAAAATCATTAATAATTGATGAGATTAGCAAAATAGGTTAATATCCGGTATGGCTCTTTGAAAGGAAACGCCGGCTAGGGTGGTTTTGGTAAACCATCTTAGCCGGCGTTATTTCATTTATTGGAATAAATTACCACACCCATTGAGATTTACATAGAACATATGTTCTGGTATTATGTGAATGGAGGTGGATAGTGATGAGCGAACATACGATAAATTTACTAAGTATCCCTATTTACCAGCAGATGATCCGGATATTTTACGTCGACCGGTGTATGGTAAAGTGGGCGGGAATGCTGCTGTCAGAGCATAACGAGCAGATGAAAGAGAACGAAGGCAAAAATGATGGGACTCGTTGATTTTTCCTGTTTTCCCCGCAGGAGCATATTATGTATCGATGCAAAGTCCTTCTTTGCGTCCGTAGAGGCAGTACGACGGGGGCTTGACCCGCTGGAAGCCTATATTGCCGTAGTATCGGATGTAAGCAGAGCGGGGGCGATTGTACTGGCCAGCAGCCCAAGGGTGAAATCGGAATATCATATTAAGACCGGGAATCGACTCTTTGAAATTCCCAAGCGTTCGCCGATTATGGTAGTAGAGCCGAATATGGCGTTATATATCGATGTGAACCAGGCAATACAGAATATATTCCGCCGGTTTGTAACAGATGAAGATCTGCACGTTTACAGCATTGATGAGTCCATATTGGATGTTACTGCATCGCACACTTTGTTTGGACCTGCAGAGGCGATTGCAGAAGCTATCATAAAGATGGTGAAAGATGAGTTGGGCCTTATCGTCACAATAGGTATTGGCGATAATCCGCTGCTGGCAAAACTGGCACTAGATAATGAAGCGAAAAAGCGTCCGCCGTGGATTGCAAAATGGACGTATGAGATGGTACCGGAAACAGTATGGAAGATACAGCCGCTGACGGCGTTTTGGGGCATATCCAGAGGATACGACCAGAAGCTCAAGCGAATGGGAATTTATACAATAGAGGCGTTAGCCCACGCCAATCCGCTGTTATTGCAAAAAACTCTGGGCGTAATAGGGCTGCAGTTATATTACCACGCATGGGGCTTGGATGCGAGCATCATCAGCCAGAAGGAACGGCCGAGAAGTAAATCCTATAGCAAAAACCAGATATTAATGCGGGATTATTACCTACAAGCGGAAATTCTAATGATCATCAAGGAAATGGTGGGAGATGTATGCGCCAGGCTGCGTAAGCACCAGGAAAAATGCCAAGAGGTATATGTAGGAATAGGATATTCGGACCGGAGTTTACAGCTGGGGTTTACTGCACGAATTAAACTAATTCGCCCGGAACACTCAACAGAAATCATTAGTGAAGCGGCACGCCAGGAATTTAGTAAACGGTGGCAGGGTGAACCGGTACGATCGGTAAATATTACCGTTGGGAAACTCGTGTCACAGGAGCTTGAGCAGTTGGAACTATTTTATGAAGGAGAGGACAAGAAACACGCCATGGACAGAGCAGTGGATGATCTTCGGAAGCGATTTGGCAAAAAAACGATCTTTTATGCCGGATCAATGGCGGGGGGAACCTTTCTTGAACGGGCGGATTATGTGGGCGGACATAAAGGAAAAAGTGAATGATGTAAGAGCATCAGTTGCCGCATTCACCAGTGAGGTTATGCGTATAATGGCATGGTGCAGACAGGTCTATCATAGGCCAGATGGTGCATATGCAAACTTATAAATTTGCCTAAAGTAAGATTTTATTTCATTGTTAATTGCGGAATTTTGAACCTTATCAAAAAAAGGTTTAGAAATGCCAGTTGTATAGTGCAGCTCATTTATAAAATCGCTAAACAAGTCAAAATCTTTTGAGGTTAAATTATTCAAAGAACTGCCCGCTTTTTTATTAATGCTTTCTATCATTTTTTGTGAGGAGAAGCTATCGTTGTTATCATCAATATAATCCATTCCATTGACAAGCAATTGATAAACTGAATTGACTATATTTGAGGCAAGCAGCGTATTTTTATCTTTTATGCCGTCGGGAAGAAAAGTGTCAAATGAATACTTCACGATAGACGATGTTCTGGCCAATGCATCGCCTGTTGCTACAATCAAACAGCCTTTTAGACTATTCGTTGCTTTCTCTTTTTCTGTATTAGTCATATTGGATTCTAAAATTTTATTAAGCTCATCTTTATAAAGAGTTAGTGCATTCTCAATACCGCCTGACTTTAAAGTGCCCTCGGAGCTCGCCATATTTGAATTTCCTGTAATAATTGTTGATACATTTTTTAATTTCTGAATGAGTTTTTCATCAAAGTTCATGCTCTTAGTATCTAATCTCAGAACATCTTGCATAAAGCTGTAAGGGTTAAGCCCCGGTAAAAAGTCATAAGGCGTAATTGCATGAGCTTCGAGCCGTGGAGCTTCTAACCCTTTTTGATATCTGTCCCAAAGTACATCAACACTGCCAAAATTAAATTTTAGATCTTTAAGATTAGCAATAGCATGATTTTCGCTATTCATAATGATTTCTTGACTTCCATCGGCATATTTTGGGTCTTCAAGTTTTTCTTGGGCTGCTTTTGACAAGGTCAAAACCACAGCTTGATCGTTAGTGTTGCTGGTATTATCTTGTATATTTGTCTTAAGCAAGGGTGGTGTGATGTTAATAGCCTTTTTTGTAATTTTGTTGGAATGTAGCGCAGTGACATTAGACACGTCCATGACAAATGCACCTCTTTATTATTGTTTCTAAAATAATTATCGAAGGAATTTCCAATTTGATTAACGGATAATTAAGAATTAGGGCTTACTAGAAGTTTCTACCATTCGGAGTAACATAATTTTTTCGGACAATAAAGTAAGTTGCAGTTTTAGTTGTGATAGGCGATCTACTAAAAAAATAAGCTGTCGACTATTTATTTATCGACAGCTTATTATTATTTAATTAATAACCGAGGATATAAAACAAGGTGTTTTCAGTTGCAGTAGTTGCGAGATGGGTGTTGAAATTATCATTTGCAGTATAAATATAAAGTTCACCGTGGTCGTAAATATGCAATCGAACTGTATAAACACTATATAACCCATACGCTACAGGAGTTTGCATACCTACTTGAAAATCACCGTTGCCATCTGTTGATACTATATTAGAGCGGCGTTTGAAGAGTACACTATTATTCCCATGATCGGGAGACCAAGCTTCATCTACTAATTCAACGCGAACCTGTTCAAAAGGAACGCCCCGGCCTAAACTGTCTATAATGCGGCCAGAAACAATAAAATTCGTAAATCCTGACACAAGATAACGCATACCAGCATTCCAATTAACTCTTTCAGGTTCACTGTACGAAAGATCGATAAATGTAGCTTTTGCCGGTATTCTTGTTTTGGTGAACTCTAAGGGATAAGAAGCAATTGGTACAAAACTGCTTGCATCACCATAATATCCAACAGTAAGGTAGTAAACTGCAGTATTGAAGCCATCTATTCGGTATATTTCGTTTGTCATCGGTAGTGTTAATATGGGGTTTAAATTCTGATCATACAAATGAATTATAAAATTACTTCCTAATGGAGATGCAAGAACATAAGAACCGGACTCGGATAAAGTAATTTTAAAATATTCCTGATCACAAATATAATTGATTTTTCCAGTAACAGACAATGCGTCTGTAAACTCTCGTGCGTTATAAAAGTTGCTGCCAATTAAATCATAATTATTGTGTAATTGCAAATAGAATTCATACGGATTACTATTAGCTGGGGCAAGTGGTATAACTCTTAAAAAATACACTCCGGTTGAACTATTATCAATATAATTAATCGTTTCGTTTTCTCCTGAAGTTCCAAAAGCTACAACCGATAAAGTAGCTAAATCACTCTGTAATTGGTATAAAGCTACAATGCAACTTTGACTAGCAGCTTGTATAAATCGATAATTAATTTTTACCTTAGGCGATGTTGATGGAACGTAGAAATAGTACCAGTTTTCAACTCCATTTGCAACAATGCTATCTAATTGGGGTGAATTAAGATAGGAAGCATCAAGATAGAGTGCAGTATTGGGGTCATGGTTCCCCTCAACTCTAACATCAATTTGTTCAGTAGATTTTGTTTTATCTTTTATATTATCTAAATTTACTTTGAATTTACTTTCTTTCAATGCTATTTGTCTTTGGTTGCTTGCATTTTGAATCATTTTTTCAACTATTGGCAAACTTTGTTTAATCATTGCGCTCATATAAACGGCCACCTCATTTTACGGTTTAGGTTGCTTCTACCAGGATTTAACTCACTCCCGACTAAAGAGCTTCTTGTTCAAGGAGTTCTCTGTTAAATGCTTAAATTAGATGTTAGTTGAGCTGAGGGTTTTTATTTATCAAAATAAAGATTTCTGTTAGTGACTTAAAAGTTGTAAAAGGCCTCCTCTTTCTTTATATGCATCTTATTGTATATTTGTTTAGTAAAATGTGAAAAAGTTTTATTTTTTGCTCAGAGGTTTATAATAGACCGCAATTGTTGTTATTAAAGATAAAGAGCAGAGACCCGGTAAAAATGTATGGATTTATAGCATACTAATAGGAAGAATTTTGAAGGGGAAATCTTGTGTGCAACTAGATGCTATCAGGAGGAGATGGCAGCCTTAAAAGAGAATAGTTTCCTAAATCCAAGGCAAGTGGGGTGGAAAAAATGGCGATAAGTGACGATGTACTCTCCTACTTAAATCAGGCATGTGATAACTGGGTCCTAACCCAAATCATTGATAAGTTTCAGGAAGGAATTATCGCCGTTGATGCTGATGGCCGCATCTTCTATGTCAATGAAATGTACTCAAGGATTTTAGGTGTCGCAAAAGACCATGTTTTAGGAAAGCAAATACAAAAAGTTGAACCTGGAGCAACTATACTTGACGTTGTAAAATTAGGCGAACCGGTATTAGGAAAAGCTGTACATATTAAGTCACTAAAAAGAGATGTTGTAGTAAACATTCATCCCATAAAAAAGGACAAAAAAATAGTCGCTGCAGTATCAATCTTCCGCGACGTAACTGAGACGAAAAAACTAAGTGAAGCTCTTAACCGGGCTGAAGGCTTGGCGGAATACTTTCGGAATCAATTAGAAGAACATGATTATTTATTAAGTAAGTCGATTATTGGTAAGCATCCCGCCTTTCTCAAAGCGTTATTACAAGCTATGATCGTTGCTAAAACAGATGCCTCGGTATTAATTGGCGGGGAGAATGGCGTTGGGAAAGAAATCATTGCTAAAGCGATTCACCAAAATAGTAGTAGAGCCAGTAAACCATTGATTAGTGTAAATTGTGCAGCCATTCCCGAAACCCTGCTGGAAAGTGAATTGTTTGGCTACGAGGAAGGTTCATTTACCGGGGCTAAGCGGGGTGGAAAACTAGGCAAATTCGAATTAGCTGAGGGAGGAACAATCTTCCTTGATGAAATCGGTGACATGTCACCGTTCATGCAGTCAAAGCTGCTTCGTGTTTTGCAGGAAAAAGAAATAGAGAAGATTGGACGTACCCAGAGCATTCCCATTGATGTGAGAGTCATAGCCGCCACGAACAAGTCGCTGGAACAAATGATTAAGCAGGGCCAGTTTCGAACTGATTTATACTACCGGTTAAATGTTGTGTCTATTAAAATGCCACCGTTACGTGAGCGCGGTGAAGATATTGGATTGCTGTCTCAGTATTTTCTGCACCAAAATAACGAAAAGTACAAAAAAGCCCGAACTCTTTCTGCCGAAGCCATCCGCTTTCTTTCGACTTATGAGTGGCCTGGCAACGTTCGAGAGCTGCAAAACTGTATAGAATATGCGGTAATTATGTGTGCTGAGCAAGAGATCCGTATTGAGCATCTACCTGCGCATATTAGTAATGAGGCAGTTTCGCAAAGTGTATCGTCATTACCCGGAACGCTTTCTACTATGGAGACACTAAGAATAAACAAGCAGGCGGAAGAACGCGAGTTAATTAAACAAGCATTGGATGTTTGCAATAATAATAAGACTCAGGCTATGAAGATGATTGGAATAAGCCGCAGAGCTTTTTATAAGAAACTAAAAAATTACGGATATATGTAGATACGGTATACATATGTATACGTTTGGCGCAGGGTTTTCTCGTTGAGAAAACCCTGCTTTGTTTACCACAGTATACAATGATAGGTGGAATTATCGTCAAATTATCTTGAATATTCAGCAAAATCAAGGGTTGTAATGATGTAGAAATGCTTGGCATGAATATTGCAAATTTAAGCTACATGAAAATCAGTTCAGGGAGGAGGAATATTATCGACTAAGCACAAAGCGAAGTGAGTGAAGCTGAAAAAGTATTTGAGGGGGTATATGTATGGAGAAAAAGCCCTATGCCGATGTTTGGGGAGATACAGTCGACCTCAAGCATCTTGCAATTGCAATGGGAATTGGAATTATTATCAGTCTATCGTTTTATATCCTGGGCCTCAACTATCTACAAGCGAACTTCTCTAAGCTGGCAGCAAATTTAATGACTGCTTATGCACTGCTAATAGGAATAGCAGGATGTCTTTTATCGGCTATCATTTCAGCAAAGCTGTTTAAACCAAAGCGGAAATTGAACGAAGAGGAATTTTCTGAGGCAGACCGTCTTGCTGCCTTGGAAGAATTGAAAATTGATATAGATAAAGAAGCAGAAGAGCTTCAATCTGTAGGGCCAAAAGTTATACAAGAAATGAAAGATTTGCAAATATACGACTTGTTTGCTCAGAAGAATGCTAAAAGCAAGGTAGGTGAAGTACAAGATGGACGCGCTGTTTCTCAATGATCTATTGTGGGGGTTAGGGGCTGCTCTTGCGGGAGGTATCATTTTTTCCGGGATTGGGTTGATATCAGGTACCGATGAAACGGCGACTATTGCACCGTTAACCCTGCTAGTAATCTTACTGGGATTTCCACCTGTAGCAGTTTTTGCCTGGTTTATAGCCGCTGCTGTTTCCAAACATATGACACACGCCATACCAACAGCGCTGATGGGGGTTCCGGGTGATACCATGGCAGTTCCTATGCTTCAGGATGCCAGTATTCTTCGGCGCTTAGGCGTACCACATATTGCTCTGCGGAAGATGATTTCGGGAGGTATTATAGCTGCTTTTGTTGCTCTGCCAATCTCTGTTGGCTTTGCCACGCTGTTAGCTCCTTTTGCTGAAGCAGTTAAATCGTGGGCTCCGATTATCTTTACCATCGCTGCTGTTATCATCGCTTATACATCTGGTGGCAAATGGGCCAGTGTCTTTGTTTTAATACCCTTTGCATTCTTAATCCAGGGACTAAACAAAATGGCTATTGCGGCGTTAGGTAAAGGGGTCTTCATCAGTATCTTTTTGGGTATAGCCATAGGCCCAATGTTTGCTGATCTGGTGACTCTGCTTTCACCAATATCAAGACACTTGCTTACTCGCAGTCAGCCCCGGGAGTTCTGGCTGGCACCTGAACTAAAAAGCTGGAAAGGGTATTTCCCCAATCCGCTTGCTATTTTATCAGGTGAGCAGAAGATGTATACTGCCGCAGCTGCTACGGTGTCGGCCTTAACCTTTACATTTAGTCCTGTCGGGATGACTGTTATGGTAGGGGAGATTATCTCATCCCGGGTAAAGAGCTTATATCAGAGACTAACTACTTCGTTGGCTGCTATGAACGGAGTGACAGAAGCGACGTATATTGCTGAGACTGTCATTCCATTGATGGCCTTTGGTATACCGCTCAGCCCCATGGCGCTTGGTCCGGCCGCTCCGTTATTTAATGCTCCACCTGTATTTACCTCTCAACCGATTCATAACTTGCACAACTTAATGGTTCCCTATCAATACCTGTTGTATGGCTTTATAGGGATTATTGTAGCGTCTTTGGTAGCCTATCCGTTTTCGATGAATTACGCCCGTAAAGCGAGCGTCTGGGTATTGCAAACAGTTAGCCAGGAAGCGATTATCAGCATGTTTACTGGGCTCATTATTGTTCTCTCCTATTATGAAGCTGGCATTGTGGGTATCGGTATTTCCATAACTATCGCGATTCTCGGGGGTATTTTAAATCGCTTCTTTGGCATTCATACAGGAGTGCAGTATATGACTTACTATGCATCAAGTTACATAGTTCTTACGTTATTCGGAATCAAGTAAATACAACAATGTTTTCTGTAATGTTACAAAGGAGATGATTTTTTGAAAACAGTACGTATTGGTGGTGGGCAAGGCTTCTGGGGTGATATTAACGATGCTGCAATTCATATGGTCAAGACAGGTGATCTTCAATATCTAGCGTGTGATTACTTAGCCGAATTAACCTTATCCATTATGCAGCGGCAGCGTCAGCGTAACTCTGAGCGAGGATTTGCCCAGGATTTCATTGATATGCTGCGGGTCATTCTAAAGGAATGCCTGGATAAGAATATCAAAGTTCTATCTAATGCCGGCGGAATGAATGTGCAAGGAGCGGTCAACGAAATTAAAAAGCTTGCTATTAGCCAACAAATTAGTAATTTTAAAATAGGGTATGTAACGGGAGATGACTTGTTAGAGCAGTTGAGGGATTTGCAGTCACAGGGAATCACAATGAAAAACTTAGATAACGGCCGGGATTTTAACGAAATTAAAGACCGGATTGTGAACGCTAATGTTTACTACGGTCATGAGCCTGTCCTATCTTGCTTGGAAATGGGGGCAAACGTAGTGGTAACCGGTCGTGCCACCGATTCCAGCTTGTTCCTTGCACCTTTAGCATATGAGTATGGCTGGAAGCCGCAGGATTGGAATGACTTGGCGAAAGGTATTATAGTAGGGCATCTTCTGGAGTGCGGTGGCCAAGGCAGTGGCGGGAACTTTGATTATGGTTGGCGTGAAGTACCAGATCTTGACTCACTCGGTTATCCAATTGCGGCAGTGAATGAAAATGGGGAGATTATTATTACAAAAGCCCCCGGTTGCGGTGGTTTAATCTCTGAACAAACCTGCAAAGAGCAGCTCCTTTATGAAATTCATGATCCGGCTAATTACATTACACCTGATGTTAGTGTCGATGTAAGTAAAGCAAGGCTGACCCAAACCGGCAAGAATCAGGTTCGTCTTGACGGCGTGTTTGGCAAAGCGCGGCCTGAACAATTAAAGTTATGTATTGGCTACCAGGCCGGTTATAAAATTGAGGGCTATTTACCTTTTGCCTGGCCTGATGCTTATGAGAAGGCACAATGTGCAGCGGAAATATTGAAAAAGCGGCTGGCTAAAAAGGGACTCCAAGCAGAGGAAATACGGGTAGATTACTTAGGGGTAAATGCTCTGCATGGACCGATAGCTGCCCCGCTTACTAGCGAACCGAATGAGGTTGTCATGCGGATGACAATAAGAACGAAGGATAAGAAGGAGGCTCAAAAACTAGCACCGGAGATTGCTCCCTTGCAACTAAATGGACCACCGGGTGCATGCTTCTTCGGTGGAAGACCTAAAGTAAGCGAGATTATTGCACTTTGGCCTACGCTTATTCCTCGTGATGCTGTGAAATTGACACCACATATTTTGGAGGTGAAGTAATGGCTAAGTGTTTACTTAAAGATGTGGCCCACGCCCGTTCAGGGGATAAAGGAAACATCAGTAATATTTGCTTATACGCTCGTGATCCGAAGGATTATGAACTGTTACAAGAACAAGTTACAGCAGAGAAGGTAAAGGAGCATTTTAAAGGGGTAGTATTGGGCGAGGTAATTCGTTATGATGTTCCTACATTAAGCGGGTTTAATTTTGTGATGAAAGAGGCTTTAGGAGGGGGAGCCACTCAGTCCTTACGACTTGATACACTGGGAAAAACAATGGCATCAGCGTTGTTACGAATGGAAATTGAAAAATAGAAAGGGGCATAGCAAATGAAAACGAGTGAGTTTAAGGGGTTCTATAAGCTGTCACCGCAGCAGCGTCTTGAGGAAGTTGCTAAGTTTAGTAACTTGTCTGAAGAAGAAGTTTCGTTACTTGCTGAGACAGGTGCTCTCAGCATAGAAGCGGCAGACCATATGATTGAAAATGTATTTAGTGTTATGCCACTGCCCATGGGGATAGCCGTTAACTTTATGATTAACGGCAAGGATTATCTCATTCCAATGGCAGTTGAAGAACCATCTGTTGTTGCCGCGGCGAGCAATGCTGCTAGGATGGCTCGGATAAAAGGCGGATTCTTTACAAGTAATACAGGTCCAATTATGCGGGCTCAAATTCAAATTGTGAATGTAGCAGACCCGTATGCAGCTCGTTTTAAGTTATTTGAAGCTCGTGAAAAACTCATGGAAATAGCAAATTCTCAGGACCCAATGCTTATTAGCCTGGGCGGCGGGATGAAAGATCTGGAAGTACAAATAGTACCATCACCATTAGGTACAATGGTAGTTATGCACCTGATTGCGGATACCCGGGATGCTATGGGAGCAAATACAGTAAATACTATGGCTGAGGCGCTAGCTCCTTATATTGAACAAATTACTGGTGGCAAAGTCTATCTGCGTATTTTGTCTAACTTGGCTGATAAACGACTGGTTCGCGTACGGACCGTGATAGATAAAGAGACACTGGGAGGAGAGGATGTCGTTGACGGTATTGTATGGGCCTATACCTTTGCCTCTGTAGACCCTTATCGCGCCGCAACGCACAATAAAGGAATTATGAACGGCATCATTCCTGCCGTGACTGCCACAGGGAATGATACACGCGCTATTGAGGCAGGTGCACATGCCTATGCAGCTCGCAATGGCCGGTATACTTCTTTAACGGTATGGGAAAAGAATAAAGATGGTGATCTAGTAGGTACGATCGAAGTGCCGATGGCAGTTGGCTTAGTCGGAGGAGCAACCAAGGTTCATCCTGTGGCGCGTTTAGCAGTAAAGATTCTTGGTGTTAAGTCAGCAGTTGAGTTAGGAGAAGTTATTGCGGCTGTTGGATTAGCGCAGAATCTCACTGCATTAAAAGCATTAGCTACCGAAGGAATTCAACGCGGCCATATGTCCCTCCATGCAAGGAACGTAGCAGTGGCAGCAGGTGCTACTCCAGATATTATCGATCAGGTTGTAGCGGAAATGGTGAAAGCACGTAAGGTAAGGCAAGATTATGCTGAAGAGCTGGTTAAACAGGTAAAGAAATAAATATGAGTATGCCCAATTTAAAATTTATGGTTCCTGTGCATCGAACTAAAATTAAAGACAAAGAACAATGACCATGCTACAATAATAAATAACAATATATTTTCTCATTTTCAAGCTTGGAAAAGGTAGCTAGGGTTCCGCCTCTTACGAGGGCTGCGACCGAGCGCTACAGCCCGCTCTCGCGGGGGCACCTATTGGCACAAAAAGCCCGAGGGGGATAGCTTGGCGTATTTAAGTGCGTCAAGATATCTCTCCGGGCTTATTTTTTTTGAAGGGGTTGTTGTTTATGATTGCCGATCAATATGACGTTTTTCTTTTTGACCTTGATGGTGTGATTTACCTCGATGATGCTGTTTTAGCAGGAAGCAGAAGATGTATTCGAAAACTCCGGGCAATGGGTAAAACGGTTTATTTTGTTACGAATGATCCGCGGCCAACCAGACAAGAGCTGTGCAATCGCTTAAATTCCATGAAAATTGTAGTATCACCGGAAGAAATTATTACTTCCGGGTGGGCCACCGCTCAATATCTTGCGAAAAACAATATTTCCAACGTTTTTGCAATTGCCACTGCAGGGTTTACCAGCGAACTGGAGGCCGTTGGCATTAAAGCTAACTTTGACGGCTCTTGCCAAGCGGTTGTGGCAGGTTACAATGAAAACACAAATTTTGTGCAAATTCAGCAGGCGATACGACACTTAGAGGCAGGAGCCCGATTTATTGCCACAAATGGGGATCAATCATTTCCGGGACGAGATGGCCGGTGTATTGCGACAGGGGCCATGGTGGAGCTGATTCGCAAGGTTAGCGGGAAACAACCACTTATTATTGGCAAGCCGTATTCTTATTTATTTTCAGCTGCTTTACAGAGTATTACTCCAGGTTCGCGGATCGTAATGATCGGCGATAGTCTGGAGACAGATATTCTGGGTGCGCACAGACAGGGGATTGATGCGATTCTTTTATCCAAAGATAGGTGCTGCTTTCCGTCAAAACACGATTACCGGATGCCTGACAAGATTATCACTCATTTGTGGGAGCTGTTTAAACCCACTGAAGAGGTAAAACCTTGGAGAAACCCAGGTTTTGTATGGCCGGATGCTGTAAAACCCGGTGTAGCGGCAGTCATATTTAATGGTCAGCGGCAGGTACTGTTGGTTAAACGTAAGGATAATGGTTTGTGGAGTCTTCCGTCGGGGCACCTGGAAATTGGCGAAACAGTTACCGACGCAATTAAACGGGAAATACAAGAAGAAACAGGGCTGATAGTAGAGGTAGAGAAGTTAGTAGGCGTCTATTCCGATCCGGTTTCGCAAGTCTTTTCTTATCCGTCCGGTTCAGCCACTCACTTCATCACTTTGAGCTTTTTATGCTGCATAATCGGTGGAGAACTGCAGGCAGATGATCGTGAAATTGCTGAAGCTGCTTTTTTTGATACAAGTCATCTGCCGGCTAATATTCTAAAAATGCATCCCCAATGGTTAACAGACGCATTGGCGAACCAAAGTTTTTCTTTTCTCCGGTGAATGTTTTGTTATTGACAATGCAAAACTAATTATCATATAATTGACCCCGGTCAGTATGGGTTTGAGAAGCGACAGTATAAGTTTATTTTTAGTCAGGGAGTTGCTGCAAATATGAGAGTCCGAAAAGATCCCGAAGTCCGGCAATCAGAGTTAATTGATGCGGCTCTAGAGTTATTTATTTCTGTTGGCTATGAAAAAACAATGGTTGTTGATATTGTTAAAAAAGTCGGTGTAGCCAAGGGGACGTTCTTTTACTACTTTCCAACAAAGGAAGCTGTTTTAGAAGCGATCTGCACGCGCTGGGCTGCTGAAATGGCGACCTCCTACCAATTAAAAAGCCGCCATCATACGGCAATCAACAAACTGCACACTTTCATTTCCGAGCTATTACTTCCCAGTCAGGTTGATGTTCTTATTGACAGATTATGGGATGAGAAGCAATTCAATTTAGTTTATAGTAGCTGGCAACAGCATGTCGAAACCGTATTTAACCCTCTTTTGGAAGAGATTATCCATCAGGGAAATCAAGAGGGTACCATGCATGTGGATTATATAAAGGAAACGATTGCTTTTTTCTGGAGTACAATAGACTGCTTATTAGAAGTTGCATATTCAAAAGAACCCCAGGAAACCTATCGTATTAAAACAAAAATTGCCGAATCCGTGCTGGAACGAATTTTGGGAATTGAGGAGGGTATGCTCGAATTATCGATTCCCTAAGTTTTAATTGCGTACTATGCGCAGTTTTTTTCTTATTTAACTGACCCGGGTCATTAAATAGAGTTCTACAAGTCGTCCTTACTTTTGGCGGCATGCCCAAATTAATTAAAAGGTGGTATTTATTGTGATGAGCATTGAAACCGAAAGACTAATGATAAGAAAATTTCAGGAGCAGGATGCAGCGGGATTATGGGATTATCTCTCCAACCCGCGCGTCAATTGCTTTTTTGATGAAAAACTCAACACCTTTGACGATGCTGTTGCCGAGGTGAAGAAACGAAGTAGTGACGAAACCCAGTTCGCTGTATGCTTGAAAGAAACTGATGCAATTATTGGGAATTTATTCTTAGCAAAAGATGAACCTGATACGTACAGTGTTGGTTGGCAGTTTAACGAAAGATACGAAGGAAAAGGATACGCAGGCGAAGCAGCAAGAGCCTTTCTGGATTTTCTGTTTAATGATAAGAATGCAAGACGGATTTATGCTTATACAGAAGATTACAATGTTCGTTCACAAAAACTATGTGAGCGGCTCGGTATGCGCAGAGAAGCATATTATATAGAGTTTATATCGTTCATAAAAAATCCAGATGGAACACCGAAGTACGAAAATACGTTTGAGTATGCCATTTTGAAGAAGGAATGGGAACCCTGCAGGGGGACAGCCTGTCAGGTTAACCTTTAAAGGAAGTATCCGCACTGGCCAAGAAGTATAATAGTAAAGTGATGTTTGCAGGTATGCATCTTAAATACTCCGGTTGAGCGGGGCGGCAATAATGTTTAGTAGAGAATATGATAAATGAAGTGTTGTCATTACCAAAGAAAGTCCCTGCAGAAATGGCACTCTGCAGGGATCTAAAATTTCAGCAAATAATTTAGTCATTAATCAATATGTACATAGGTGCTTCACTTACGGTTTGATTTTTTACCACAGTTAATCTTTGTTTGGTTCTCTAACGGCACATAGAAGTTGTAGGTGCCTACAAGTAGAGTGGTAATACGAGGATCTGGCCTGTGCGGGTTGATGAAAATCAGTCCGTACAATGTAGGTCGTCTAGCGTATTTCTCGACTTTTGCTAGTAATTATGGTATTATATCTCCAGCAAAAACTGATACCATTTCGTGTTTGGTACTGTCGTATGACAATTACCGATTGACCTAGGATGCTGGTATTTTTATAGGCTGGTTGCGGAACAGAAGTATATTAAGTAAGGATTGAAAGCATGAATAATAAAATTTCAAAGATTATCAGTGAGAGTATTGCCGAAGAGCTGGAAATAGAGGCTGGCGATAAATTAATCAGCATCAATGGAACTGAGATTAAAGATATAATAGATTATAAGTTCTTAATGGCAGATGATTACGTAGAAGTTGAAATAGAAAAGCAAGATGGAGAGATTTGGACTTTTGAAGTTGAAAAAGACTATCAAGAGGATTTAGGAATTGAGTTTGAAAATGGGATTATGGATGATGCGCGAAGCTGCCATAATAACTGCCTTTTTTGTTTTATTGATCAATTGCCTGAGGGAATGCGCAACACTCTGTATTTCAAAGACGATGATTCAAGATTATCGTTTCTTCAAGGTAATTTTGTAACCTTAACCAATATGACTGATGCTGATTTAGATCGGATTATTAGATATAGAATTAGTCCTATCAATGTTTCGGTACACACGACGAATGCTGAACTTAGAAAAAAAATGTTGAATAACAGGTTCGCAGGAAACATTTATGAGAGACTTGAAAAGCTAGCCGATGCAGGCATTACAATGAACTGTCAAATCGTATTATGCCCTGGATACAATAATGGAGAAGAATTAATTAAAACAGTCAATGACTTATATAAATTATATCCATCAGTAGAAAACGTAGCAGCAGTACCCGTTGGCGTTACTAAATTCAGAAAGAATCTAAAAGAAGTCACGTTATACGATGCTGATAGTGCCAAGGCAGAACTCGATAATATTAGTAGGTTTCAGCAAAAGGCCCTACAGAAAATTGGTACTCCCTTTGTGCGATTATCAGATGAATTTTATGTGTTATCGGGAAATGAAATACCAGCTACTGAATTTTATGGAGATTTTGAGCAAATTGAAGATGGTGTGGGAATGATCCGCTTTTTTAGAAATTGTATTACTAAGAATCTAAAAAAGCTAAACAAGAAAGGTAAGGGGTCCTTTACCTTAATCACAGGTGTTTCCGCATACAGCGAAATCGTATGGGCTGCTAGAGAAATTGAGGGAAAAAACAACAAAATCAAAATCAATGTTCATCAAATTGTCAATGATTTTTTTGGTCCAACCATTACTGCCGGTGGCTTGCTAACCGGACAGGATATTATGAAACAGATCCAGGTAGACAGTGTTTTTGATTATATTATTATGCCTAAAAATATGTTTAAGAGTGGCGAAGATATCCTGCTTGATGATGTTACTGCTGTTGAACTCAAAGAATATTTTAATAAAGAAGTTTTAATATGTGACTTTACGGGGGAAGACCTGATCCAGCTCATTAACGAACATATAGCGCCTTGATTTTATAGCGGAACTAAACAATAGTTCCGTTATTTTTTTCATACAATTGAGCCAGTTCCGTTAACAAGCGATAAATGTGTCTAGCCAGTTTCTGCTCAAGCATACCTGTGCCGCAGCTAGGCGTCCAGATAATATTCCGGCGCAGCAGGTTGACATCCAGGCTGCAGGCCTGTAGAACAGAGCACTGTTGTTCAAACAATTGTGCTAAATCGGCAGCGGTGGTTTGCCAGGCTTCTTCAGATGTGGGGATCAGGCCCCAGGCCAGCTTTCCGCCGCGGAGCAAAAAGTCTTGCAAATATTGTGCTTGTTCTTTCATACTATCGAAATAGGTATATGCGTCAAAGCTGACAATATCTAAAGGCAATGCAAATAAGATGGACCAATCAGCCGGGGCACAGACATGAACTCCTACTTTGACGTTTAGTGACTTAAGCGGCTGGATGATTTCCAGAAGAGCGGCGGCCGCAGCTTCACGGGTAAGTGCGTTATGGGCCGGGTCGTCCAAAAAGAAAAGACAAGGGTCATCAATAAAGAGCAGAACAGGCAGACGCGTTGACTGGAGCATACGGGCCTGCAGAACTCCTTGGGCGGTTATGCATTTAACCAGCAGGTCACGCAGCGTCTTATCATAAAAAGCAGCTTGGCCACATTCGTCTTTTATTTGCAGGCCTATGGAGAGTGGTCCGCTGATTTGACCTTTGACTCCCTCTGCTGCAGGAAAACGAGCAGTAAGGTGGGTAAGGAAGTAGTCCAGGCTGCTAAAGGCGTCTGGCTCTAAGGAAAAAAAGTCCAGGGCCTGTGAAGCGTTTTCCTGAAATGCGGCGTACAGTTCATAGAAGTGGGATAGATTACTGCTCCAGTCAGGTGTATTTCTGGCAAAACAGAGATTCTCTGTTTGAAGCAGTCCAGCTTTTACAAGTGGCTGCACGTATTGCATAACAAATCCTTGTTCGTTGCTGCGCTGTGGTAATTGTGGCCAATGAGGCCAATGGGGGAAGGTGCGGGATACCAGCTCAAAGGCGGCTGGTATCTCTGTATGAGGTAAGCTGCCGATGCCAATAGCCCGGTTCGCTTTTATCCAAGTCATTATCTCACTCCTCACAAATGATATTTAGCTAAATTATAGCAGGATACACCAAGATTACTCTAAAAATATTGAAATAGCAGGCCATATAATATGGCTATATGTTGTAAACTAGATTTGAAACGATACATCGTTGTCCCTCAAATAAATAATTGAGAACCTATACTCATGCTGGAACACATGACATGAACATAAAATTTACAAAGATTATCTTAATAATTTTTTATCCTTCTTTACTTGCAGTGAATAGGTAGTCGCATTATGCTGAATATGTAGAAGTATGTATGTCCACATTTTGTGGGCTGCTATTCTACAATACTTAAAAACAATTGAGGAGCATTACTATGAACCAAGAAATTTTTGCTGATGGAATTAGTGCTATCCATGTAACCGGAAACCTAGTTCGTTTAGATTTGATGACTGTGCAGCCGCAATTGAAAAGTGATAATGGGCAGCCCGTTGTCGAAGTTAACCGGAGAATCATTATGCCGCTGGAAGGCTTTGTTCAGTCGCTGGCTACTCAGCAGAATATTGTTAAACAACTACTGGAAGCAGGTATTCTGAAACAGAATAGCGTTGATCCAATTGAAGCGCCATGAATATTTTGTAGAATAGTATAAAATAGATTGATTAATGAAGATAAGAAAATAAATAAAGGCTTACATAAATGCAAATAGAGAAGGGAGATTTCATTATGCTATACAAAGGATCATGTCTTTGTGGTGAAATTACTTTCGTGATTGAAGGAGAGTTTGAGCGGTTCTTTTTTTGTCATTGTGAGCGCTGCCGTAAAGATACAGGCTCAGCTCATGCCGCTAATTTGTTTTCCTCTACAGCCAAGTTAAGTTGGTTGTCGGGCGAAAATAAAGCTAAGACTTTTAACTTTAACTCAGATGGGCATGTGAAAAGCTTCTGCACCACTTGCGGATCAGCACTCCCTAATATTCAGATGGATGGCAAGTTGCTGGTTATTCCAGCAGGGAGTATTGACAGTGAAATACATTTTAAGCCTCAAGGGCACATCTTTTTTGCAAACAAGGCTAACTGGGATAACGACTTAGAGAAAGTACCAAAGTTCGATCAACTCCCAGAAGGGAATTAACATATTTAAATAATAGCGCCTAGATGTCACAGGTTGAACGTTTACTATCTGAAAAGTGCTGAGACCGTTTCAGTTAAAAGCTGAACGGTCTTTTCTATTCTCACACCATACTCACATAGTTTCGCGCTTTCTCACACCGTGCTCACAGCATTTTTGTTATGATAACTAGTACTTTAGCAACTTTGCAAGACGGGAGGCGATCTTGTGCGCTTATGTATGACCTGCACAAATAGGCCAGGGCTATTGCTGGATATTTCACAGGTGCTGGCGAACCAGGAATGTGACATTGTAGCGCTTGAAGTGGTGAAGGGGGCACTCTATCTGGAATGCTACCTGGCTTTTGCAGAACAAATGCCGGAACTGATACGCGCATTGCAGCAGGTGGAAGATATTCATCATGTAAGTGAAGTCGCTGCTATGCCTTCAAAGGAACGGGCTGAACAACTCGAAGCTGTTCTAAGTTCATTACAAGATGGCTTATTGTCCATCAATCTGTCAGGAATAATAGAGAAATATAATAAAACAGCGATTAATATCCTGAATTTGAAGGCAGATAGTCTGGAACAGCCGCTGCCAGACGCGCTGTTGGATATTCTTTTTATTTCCCGGACAATAAGAGAAGGTCATTCCTTTCGCAATCAGGAGGTATTTATTGCGATGACCGGCAGATATTGTACAGTCAGTACCCGCCCTATGCGAAATGAAAACGGCAAAGTTACCGGTGCGGTTATTGTGCTTTGTGAAAGTCAGGGATCGTGGGCATCTAAACCGAAAACTCTGCCGTTCAAGAAAAATCAGAGTCTGTTTTTAACCGGGCAGACTCTCGAAGCGAGCCTGGGAGCGGTAGAACGGGAGATATTGCAGGCCACTATCCGCAAATTCCATTCCTCCCGGCAGGCAGGTGCAGTTCTTGGTCTGTCACATACGGCAATTCTAAAGAAACTAAAAAAACATGGCCTACAGTCTGGCAGTTATTGAAATGAAACAAGGCCATTGCAGTATTTGCAATGGCCTTGTTTGTTACTATATAGTTACTTTTATAAATCAAAATGACCGCTGGCCTCAGGCTGAAAGATGATTTTTTCTACTTGCAGCAGAACGACTCCGCCGGGCGTAGTCCATTCGACCCTGTCGTTTTCCCGGTAGCCTAAAATAGCCATGCCGATGGGTGCCAATACGGAAATTTTACCTTCCAGCATGTCGGCTTCGTCAGGATAAACCAGTGTGCAGTTCATTTCTTCGCTGCTGCTTAGATCTTTTAATAAAACCTGTGAGCGCATGGTTATGACATCAGCGGGAATAGCCTGCGGTTCTACAACCACAGCCCGCTTTAGTTCGGACTTCAATTCTAACAGATGTGTTTTGCTGCCTGGTACAAATTCTTCTTCAGTCTGAATTAACTTCTCCAGTCTCTCCAGGTCAGTACAGGTAATAAAAATGGCTCTCGACACGCTGATTTCCCCTTTCGTTCAATTTATATTATATAAATCAGAGACGTAACTCCTATGCGCGGAATACAAGATTGTACTTTTATCTGGGTATTGCTATACTGAAAAACAGAAACATTGAGGCTGTTAGGTAGTAACTAGTACATTCGCCTTGCAAGCCTGCAAAATATTCTTTGTGAGATAAGGGCAAGCGTATTGGTTACAGGCAATAACAGATATTTTAATAGAGCAGGCAGTGTAACGGATTTACTAATTTTTTCTTCCAGGTAACGTAAATATCCAGAACTAGCCGATACGAGGATCACATTCACTTCGGCTTCTTCGAGAAGTTTGGCAATAGAGCTTATTTCTATGATACTTAAATCATCTGTTCTTACGATGATGGGATATGCAGTACCTGCTTGGTTCTTTATCTCCTGAATAATGGGGATAAGGAGCTGGTAATGCGCAAGGATTTCGATTGCATCGACCCCGGCAGTCCGGCATTTTCCAACGGCAGCCGCCAATTCATGAACAAACGTGTCCCGTTTTTGTTCCATACCGTTTGTTATGCCTGAATAGTGAAGTTGTACCAAGACCTTGGCACCATAGTTATGGTATTCAGCAACTGTGCTTTTTAATTCGGCAAGCTGATCATCCGGCAACACGCCTGTATGGCATACTGCATTGTCTGCCGAAGGAGCGACGGTGCAAGCTTCAATGGTAAGCAACCGGAATCCGGCTTGGGCCATGGCAATCTGATAATCGGTTAAACTTTGCAATGGAAGACGCCTCCCTTCCGTCAAAAATCCGGCAGGTTTTTTGCCCCTTCATCAATTCGCTCAATGAAAGTTATTATAGCAAAAATGCTGTGAGTACGGTGTGAGAAAGCAGGAAATCGTGTGAGAGAATTGTGAGGAAGCTTAAATCTAAGAAAAGAAGGCATAAATATGTTTAAACGCATGAAAAGCATTACTGCTTATGCCAAACAAAAGGCAGCAGAAGCCCGGGAAAAAGAAGCAGGAACAAAAATTCTTTATACTTTGACGAATCACCTTACAGATGCAGCAGACATTCGGGATATTGCGGGGATAGCGACGAACGCCATTGGTAAAATGCTGAATAGTAATGTCGGCTGCCTGTGGCTTGACGCGAATGGCAAACAGGAGCAGATTGCTGCTAATTTTGCTGATGGAATGGAGTTTTATGACTGGCCCATCAATGGACGCGAAACGACGCTGGGGATTATCCGGGTTCCTCAAAAAGCTGCAAAAACCATGAGTGAGTCACAAACCCGTATGCTGCATGCCATGATTGAAAGCACGGCTTTGGCAATGGACCGTTTTCGCGCTATTGAACAGCGGATAAAATTTAATGAGGAAATTGCTCAAGAACGTTTTCGGGGAAATCTGCTGCGGTCGATTTCTCATGACTTGCGCACCCCCCTTTCTGGTATTATCGGAACATCGGAAATGCTATTGAATATGACGGCAGAGGACGATCCGCGATACCTTCTTATGGCGGGAATTCATAAGGATGCCAATTGGCTGCATTCTCTGGTTGAGAACATTTTGAGCCTGACCCGTCTGCAGGACGGGAAACTGGTACTTAATAAACAGGAAGAAGCCGCTGAAGAGGTCGTAGGTGCTGCCATTCGTCATATTTCACGGCATTATCCGGAGCATGAAATCGCTGTATCTGTGCCGGAGGAATTGCTGCTTGTGCCGATGGATGCCAAGCTGATCAGACAAGTATTGATCAATTTGTTGGATAATGCCATCAAGCATACGACTCTCGAGGATGAAATCCGCGTTGCGGTGACAGAGGATACAGAAAAAAACTGTGCCGTATTCTCGGTGCGTGATGGCGGTGAGGGGATTGCAGCTTCCGAGCTGCCCAATATCTTTCAGATGTTTTATACGTCGAGGGTTAAGCATTCCGATGCGCAGCCAGGCATAGGTCTGGGGCTCCCCATATGTGATGCAGTGGTAAAGGCACATGGCGGCAGTATAGAGGCCCATAATCGCTCAAATGGGCCAGGAGTGGAGTTTATCTTTACGCTCCCATTGGAGGTGAAAGAGCATGCAGCAATATAGTACTTACATCCTTGCCGTTGAGGATGACAGGCAGATACGCAATTACATCTGCTACTTACTGAATGCAGAAGGCTACAGGCATATTGCCGCAAGCACTGGTGAAGGAGCCTTAAGCCTGCTGGTATCGGAACCGATTGATGTGATGCTGCTGGATTTGGGACTGCCGGATATTGACGGTATGGAGATCATCAGAAAAGTGCGCGAATGGTCGGATATGCCGATTATCGTTATTTCTGCCCGTGATCAGGATAAGGAGAAGGCAGCTGCCCTTGATTTGGGAGCCGATGATTACTTGACAAAGCCCTTTTCAGCAACAGAGCTTTTTGCCCGGATACGTGTCGTGCTGCGCTATTTGTATAAGCAGAATAACGGCAGCAAGGTGCAGAGTATTCTCCAGGTAGGCGGATTGCAGATTGACCTTGACAAGCGGTTGCTTTATGTTGATGGCGGCGAAACTCATGTTACGCCTATGGAATATAATTTATTGGCGCTCTTTTTTAAGAATATAGGAAAAGTGCTGACTACTAAGCAAATTTTGAAGGAAATATGGGGAATCGGATACGGCAGTGATACGCAGGCTCTCAGGGCTCTCATGGCTGGACTCAGGCGAAAAATCGAAAAGAATCCGGCCAAACCACGGTATATCCTGACCGAAATAGGGGTGGGCTACCGCCTTGTTGATGAGTAAGGAATTGGAAGAACTGACACATAAAAAAGAAGCCAGGCAAAGCCGGCTTCTCAGCGTGTAGACAAACGTACCAGAAAAAGAGATTACCGCGTCGTTTTACTCCTCGCAATGACAGTAAAGTCGGGTGTCATCGCGAGCGTAGCGTGGCGATCTCTTTTGCTGGTTCTTTTATGATTGACTTTAATGATCAGATTTTAAGCCCGCACCGCACATAGGAATCAGACAATCAACAGTTTTTCCTTTCTGTTCACAATACTGCAAATAGGCGGCGTAAGTAGCGGCAGTCGTATGCTCACAGTAAATGCCTTTGGTGGCAAGTGCCATTCTAGCCTCGAGAATACGATCCTCCGGGGCGGTAATCATTTCAATGTTGTGTTTATAAGTGTATTCCAGAATTTCCTGACCACGCATAGGAACACCGATGGCGATTCCTTCGGCCATTGTTGGCACAGGCGTTACAGCAGCAGGCAGTTTATCTTTGACCAGTGCGGCTTTGACGAAAGGATCACAATACTCACTTTGGACGGCTACGATATGGGGCATTTTTTCAATAATGCCACTTGCTAGAAACTCTTCCAGCGCTTTTACAATGCCAATGAACAGAGTGCCATTACCGAGGGGAACAAAAATGGTGGCGGGAATTCTGTGCAATTGTTCATAGACTTCATAGATATAAGTTTTCGTACCCTCATAAAAAAACGGGTTGTACACATGGTTAGCGTAGTATTTTCCTTCTGTGTCTACTTTGGCGCGGCAGGCATCGGCACAGTTGTCACGTGAGCCGGGAATAATATTGACCTTTGCCTGATGAGCCTTTATCATATCAATTTTTTTCGGTGATGTCCCTTCGGGTACAAAAATTTCACACTCAATACCGGCTTTGGCGCAGTAAGCAGCTACGCTGTTTCCGGCATTGCCGCTGCTATCCTGGACTACGGAATGTATTCCAATTGCTTTGCAGTGGGCGATCAGTACAGCAGCACCTCTGTCTTTAAAAGACAAAGTTGGCATAAAGTAATCCATTTTAAGCAAAACATCTTCAGTAAACTGAATGACAGGTGTCATGCCTTCGCCCAGACTGATATTTTGCCACTCTTCTCCTTCTAATGGCAGAAAGGCCCGGTAGCGAAAGATGCTCCATGTGGCCTGGTCAATTAACGACAGGTCAAATTTCGGAGGGGTATACGCCAGTTTCCATAGTCCGCTGCACGAACATTTGGCAGCCAGTGTGGTAGTTTCTTCTGTTTTGCCGCATTTTGAGCAGATATAATTCATACTTTATCAACCTCCGCAACTGCTTCAATTTCCACAAGACAACCAAAATGGAGCTTTCCTACGGGAATGACAATCCGTGCCGGCTTATGTTCACCGAAGAAATCGGCGTAAACCTGATTGACGGCGTCCCATTGGTCAATATCCGACACATATACTCGGCACTGGACAACGGAATTCCGTACAAGCCCGGCAGCTTGTAAAACACGGTCCAGATTTGCTAAGGCAAGACTGGCATGAGTTGCGATATCGCCTTCCGGAACTTTACGGGTATCAGGATCAATGGATAATTGTCCCGATATATACAGCATGCCATGAGAAATCACTCCCGGCGAATAATGCCCGGTATTAGGGCTGGCGTAATCTGGTGAGACCTTTTTCATCATTCTGTCCTTTCAGCGTCATTTTGATTATTAGTATACTTTTTTGGGTAGATTTTGACTGTTGTGTAAAAAAATATATAATAGACTCTACATACTTCCCCTATACCCTATATTTTATATGAAAAAATAGGGGTAACAAGTGTTTCCTCTATTTTTTATAAAACAATGACTCTTGAAGTGGTAATCAAAGAGCTATCTGAATGAAATTCGAAAAGATTTAAGGGGGGCATACAATGCTTCATGAAATGAGAAGAAAGAAACAGTTTTTATCACAAGAGCTCACGGAGGAGATACTCGATAGGGGAGTGACTGGCATTTTGGCTGTCAGCGGTGCAGGGGACTATCCCTATGCCGTACCGCTAAATTTTGTCTATGAAACTGGGAAGATTTATCTTCATTGTGCCAAGGCCGGGCACAAGCTGGACGCGATCCGGCAGAATAATAAAGTCTCGTTTTGTGTTATTGATAAAGATGACATTATCCCTGAGAAATTTACGACTAATTTCCGGAGTGCTATTGCGTTTGGTACGGTAAGAGAGCTTGAAGATGATGCGGAAAAGCTTCGGGTCATGCGGCTGTTAAACAGAAAATACGCTCCCGGGTTAGAGCTAGAGGGCGAAAAGGAAATTCAAAGCGCCTGGAAGGCTTTAGCAGTACTAGAAATACAGATAGACCAGGTTACAGGTAAAGAAGCAATGGACCTGGTAAAAATGAGAAACGGGCACAGCTAAAATGAAACTGTTAGACAGAGCGTTTTATAACCGAGATTCATTAATTGTTGCTCAGGCACTCCTTGGCAAGGTGCTTGTCCGCGAAATAGACGGGCAAAGGCTTTCGGCAAAAATTGTTGAGACAGAAGCTTATATGGGAATTGAAGATAAGGCTGCTCATTCTTATGGTGGCAAGAGAACGCAAAGAGTAGAGGTTATGTATGGCGGGCCAGGATTTGCTTATGTATTCCTGATTTATGGCATGTATAACTGCTTTAATGTTGTTACAAGGGAAGAAGGAACTCCCCAAGCCGTTTTAGTAAGAGCTGTTGAGCCAATGGAAGGCTTTAATTTAATGTCTCAAAATAGATTTAATAAGCCCTCTAATCAGTTAACAAAAACTCAAAAGAAGGGGCTAACGAATGGTCCGGGTAAATTGTGCAAAGCATTGGTAATTGATAAATGCTTAAACGGTGAAGATCTGTGTGGCAATAGGCTATATATAGAAGAAGGCGATTATGAGCCGTTTACGATTGTGGCTGCAAAACGGGTAGGCATTGATTATGCGGAAGAAGCAAAGGACTTTAAGTGGCGATTTTATATAAAAGATAATCAATATGTTTCTATAAAATAGTTAATCATAGGTGAATGCTATTCACTCCCATTTCATGTCGCGAACCTGAAAAAGGGAGATAAAAAATTAAAAAATGGTTTAAATGAAAACTAGAACATCTATCTAAAGGTGTTCTAGTTTTATTCTCAATCGGTGATGTACCGTTGAGATTGCTTTACGTTTCATAGCCAAAGAGCGTAAGTTTGTTCATACCAGTAACGCAAACTTCCACTTCTACTGCATCCAGCTGAATAGAATTACCTACTCCCAAACCGGTATGAAGTCCTGTAAAGGAAGTCTGCATATTGGCGATTACATCCCAGGGATTGGCTGCTGCCAGTACGGATGCAGTTATATCCTGTGTAAGAGGAGTGGTTAAATAGTCCTGCGTTCCGATCAGGGAAAGGCTTACCTGCTGAAGCTGGAGCCAATCAACCGCTGAGGATGGCCGCCAGTAAAGGGTCATAGTACTAGTTCCCACAGCAAGAGTTAGGGCAAGCCGGCAGTAATATTTAAGAACAACACTTTTAATCTGGAATTGATTGACGTCTTCCATAGACATGCTGTATGTTAACACCATTCTGCCGCCGGTTTGGTTGAGCAGGGCTGAACTCAATGTGGCAACCTGCCCGTTGTCAAGACCGACGGCATTATTTACATTAGTAAAATCACTTCTGCTGTTAAAGGCAACTTGGGTGGCAGTAGCGCCGCCAAATGTATTACAGGCAGTTTGTTCATCCGATGTGCGGACGAAAATCGAATTGTCTTTAGCAAGTCTGTAGGCGGAGGGGAGACTTAGGTTTTTAGTGGCCGCTGACTGGCTGAGACTGAAGGATAAAAGTTGGGTGCTGCCATTGCGGCTTAAGGTAATTGTTACTCCGAGAGGAGCCGCTGCCTGTACTGCCGTGAGAGTAATGGTTTTTTGAGAAGCTGGTGTCCAAACTGCAACAGGCGAAGACAGGACGTTAAAGGTCGAATATTTGATAGTGTCTGCTGTCTTTTGTCTGTTGAACGGAGGCTGCTGCCCGGAAGGTAAAATGTTCTGATTTAATCTAGTATTTTCCGTTGTTAAGCACTCCTTTGCTGACGTTTTACTTTCGGTCAGACCTCATAGCCAATAAGGGTAATATACATCGTACCTGAAGCGTTGGTACTAAGGGAAATCCGTTCATTTGCTGCGAAAATAACAGGTGATGGGAAGCTTTCGCTAAAAGCAGACATTGTTGTTGTTAAAACCACTGAGAGGAAGGGAGCGTTACCTGTTCTGGTCAGGGTAACCACTAAGGCGGCAAGAGAGGATGCCTCTATCGCCGTCAGGCAGATTCTCTTGCCGGCAGCAGGCGTCCAAAGAGCAGTATTGGTTTGCGCGGTTGAAAATGTGTTATATAGGATTGTATTGGAGGTTTGTTCGCGGGTGAATAAAGGGCGCACTTCATCATTAAAAACTTTGTAGTTTGCGCGAATCTTTTTATGCATTACATATATACTCCTATCTTGTGTTTTGGTTTATATATATTTATATGAATTTTTTATTTTTTATGTGAAGATAACGTAAAAACAAATCGTAATACTAAAAAAGTTCTTGCTTGCTTTTGCTCTGGTAATATGATATTTTAAAATCAAACAGGAGATGATCAGATGTTTAAAAATATAGAACACAAAAAACTTGGTGATCATGTCATTCATCAGCTTCAGGAAAAAATATCATTAGGCGAACTCAAACCAGGCGATAAAATTCCCACGGAAACAGAGCTGATGGCAATGCTTGGCGTAGGGCGTTCTACAGTCCGCGAAGCGGTGCGCGTTTTAGCAAAGGCGGGTTTGCTGGAAGTACGTCAGGGAGACGGTACTTATGTGCTAGGCAGAACGAATAATCTGGAGCCGTTAGAGCATCGGCTGCGTCGGGCATCTATATTGGAAGTGTATGAAGTTCGCCGCGCTCTCGAACTGGAATCAGCGAAATTGGCAGCCCGGCGCAGATCAGAAGAAGATTTGATTACGATGCGTGAAAGTTTAGCCAAACGGCGCGAAGCAAGAAGCTTAAATGACAATCGTTCCTATGTAGAGACAGATCTTCAGTTTCATCTTGCTATTGCATCTGCAAGTAAAAACAGTGTGTTAACAGATTTATATTTTAGTTTTTCAAACACAGTACGTGATGCGTTAGATAAATTAATTTCCGATCAGGAACTGTACAAAAACCAGATACCGATTCACGAACAATTGCTAGCTGCTATTGAGCGACAGGATGAACAGGCTGCTGTGTATTGGGCAGCACAGAATCTCGATAAGACGATGGCAGACTTACAAGTGTTATTAGGTAAAACTTATTAAGAGCCGACAGCATACATTCTAGCGAATGTTAACTATAAACATCAGATGATATGTTCAATTCGGGAGGATAACATGAAAAATCGTTTTATTTGGTTACTGTCATCAGGGCATATGTGTACAGATTTAAATCAGGGAGCCTTAACGGCAATATTACCTTTTCTTATTATGGAGAGAGATCTTAACTATACAGCCGCGGCTGGTCTGGTATTTGCTGCAACCTTTATCTCATCGGTTATTCAGCCAGTTTTTGGCCACTATGCCGATAAAGCATCGAAGCCATGGTTGATGCCGGTTGGGTTGTTAATGGCAGGCTTAGGGCTTGCTGCGACCGGCTTTTTGACAGACTATTGGTCTCTTTTTGGTGCTGTAACGATTAGCGGTATCGGAATTGCTGCATTTCACCCTGAAGCAGCCCGGATCGCAAACCATGTTTCCGGCACTAAAAAAGGAACTGGCATAAGTATTTTCGCCGTTGGCGGGACAGTTGGCTTTGCATTAGGGCCGGTTGTCGCAACAAGTGCTCTATTGATTTGGGGCATGAAAGGAACTTTTGTATTAATCATACCGGCAGTTTTGATGGCAGCCGTCCTTATGCTTGCCGCGAAACATATGCAAGAATTTCAGCCAAGTGCCAAAACCGCAGATCATAAGGCTAAACCTGTGACTACTCCTGATGAATGGGGACCGTTTTCTAAGCTTACCATCATTGTATTCTGCCGTTCGATCATTTTTTACGGACTGAATACCTTTATTCCATTATATTGGATTCATATATTTCAGCAATCTAATGCAGCCGGTGGAACAGCCTTAACAATTTTATTTGGCATTGGGGCTGTGGGAACCTTGTTTGGAGGTCGTCTGGCAGATCGCTTTGGTCATATTAAAATGATTCGGATTGGCAGCGCAGCATTACTGCCCTTATTGCTGCTTTTTTCCTACATTGAGAATGTCACAATGGCGACTTTGCTTCTAATCCCAATTGGGCTGGCTCTCTTTGGGCCTTACAGCCCCATGGTGGTGCTAGGGCAAAAGTACTTGTCAAACCGTATTGGCTTGGCTTCAGGTGTTACCCTGGGGTTAGCTGTAAGTGTGGGTGGAATCGTGACACCGATGCTAGGCTGGTATGCTGATCACTATGGTCTTCCTGCGGTTATGCAGTTATTAGCATATGTCCCCATAGTTGCCGTAATTATGGCATTTATTTTACCCGCCCCCGGACGAGCTGCGGCAGCAAAGCAGTAATACAGCATAAAATCGAAGACCTCCATCCTGCAAAGGATTGGAGGTCTTCGATTTCACAAAGATATAAATTAAAATAGCTTTTTATACAGGAGAACAGGCAACTCTTTTTCGAATTGAGACAGTTGTTGTACTAAAGTAATGAAATGAGGAGTTTCCGTATGTCTTTTTAAAGCTTCGAGGTCTTCCCATTCTTCAATCAGTGTAAGGTTGTTTGGGTTGTCTAACTCTTGAAATAATTCATAGGAAAAACAACCTTGTTCTTTTACAGTTTCCTGCACTAATAACTGATAGAGATGAAGAGCCTCAGGTAAGTAGTTTTCTTTTATTATGCTGCGGGCAATTACTTTTATCATTGAAATCTCCTTGGTGGCAATTCCGCTAAGAATCATTTTTTAAATATGTTATCGTAAAAATATCTTACATCCCATGCCGAATAGCAAAAGACCGGTAATAGCCTTAATCGATATCTGGATGTTGGGATGGAGAAGGCGTTCCCGTACTAAGGCAATCAGAAAAATGAGCAGTGCATACCAGGCAAAGAGCAAGCCGATAAAAATTCCAGTTAACAAAAAGGATTGGATAAATAGACTGCTTTGTTTGTTCATATATTGCGGGAAAATCGAGAGGAAAACAAAAGTGGTCTGTACGTTAAGTATATTGGAGATGAAGCCTTTTTTAAAGGAGTGGGAAAAAGTCTCTTCAGTAGCGATAGCCGTGATGCTCGTTTCCGGCAAAATAGTTTGGTTTTCTTTATAGAGGCAGTAGGCGTTTTTCAAACTTCTGAGAGCTAAGTAGAGAATATAAGCAGCACCCAAGCTTTTAATCACTCCTTGCAGCCCCGGTGACTGCATGATAAGAAGAGAAATACCCAAGCCTGCAAACAGTGCGTGGAGAAACATAGAACCAGCAACACCCAGAACATTATAAGCTGCCGCCCGATGTCCCAGGACCATTCCGGACTGTAATATCAAAACCTGATTAGCTCCGGGAGAAATGATCATTAATAGAATAATTACCATAAACGAATATAGCTCTGGACCTTGTATGAATATAATAGTCACCTCCCGTCGGAATTCGTACTCAGGTTAAACATGTTTGCTTTTTTTAAGCTTATAATAAAACCAGCGGTTACAATCAGTCCAGATGGCAACAACAACAAAACCGCCGATAAAAAGTCTTTCCCATCTAAGTCCGCTATAGAACTGGTCAATGATTAAGAAGACTACACCGATCAGACAAACAAAGCTACAAGCACGCATCAGTTTCATCCCTTCCATGTTAATTTGCAACTTATATGGATTATCGTTGCAATTATAGCACAGCACGAACTATAATAAAATTATTTAAAATATATATCTACTATACTTTAAAGGCATAGTAGGAGGTGTGGACATGGACATTAGAGATATGAAACATTTTTATGCAATCGTTGAGGAAGGGAATATTAGTCATGCTGCAAAGCGTCTTAACATAGCTCAGCCGCCCCTTAGTAAACAAATGAAGCAGTTGGAACAAGAGCTTGGTGTTCAACTGTTTGAGCGTGGGAGCCGCAAAATAAGGCTTACAGAAGCAGGACAACTGCTCCGGGAGCGTGTGGAACAAATCTTAGGTCTAGTAGATGGTACCGTTAAGGAGCTTTTAGAACTACATTCCGGCCTCACAGGTACGCTGACAATCGGAACGGTAACAACATCAGGTGCTACCTTGCTGCCAAACTGGATTAATAAATTTCACACCTTGTATCCAAATGTTACTTTTCAACTGTGGGAAGGTGATGGATACCGGATTTTAGAGCTGTTAGATAACCGGGTTATTGAAATCGGTATAGTGCGGGCGCCCTTTGATTCCCAAATTTATGAATCGATTACGTTGCCTGATGAGCCTTTAGTGATTGCGATGAAAAAAGAGGGAGTTTTTTGCGGAAAAGATCCTGATATAGTGCAACTCAGTGAATTAGCGGATCAACCGTTGATTATACCGCTGCGCTGGAAAGGAATGTTTTTAGGGTGGTGTGAGCGAGCTGGTTTTACTCCGAAAATCATCTGTGTAAGTGATGGCATTATTCATAATATACTATGGGCTAAAATGGGAATCGGTATCGCAGTGGTCCCACAATCCAGCAAGGAGCTGGTTGCCGATTCGGGACTAAAATACAAGACGATTAGTGAACCGACGATCGCAACTCACACAGAAATAGTCTGGGTCCGCAACCGCAATTTATCGGCGAGCAGCAAGCATTTCCTGGACTTATTCAAGGAAGTGATTCCGGGAAGTCCGGTGTAATGCTGGCGCCGTCCCGTGTTAGCTGACGGCAGGACGTATACCATTGGTGTAGACTACAGATTTTAACGAAGAGGAGCCAGAGTTCGTGGAACTTTGGCTCCTTTTTATCATTCACAGGGATTTGCAATTATGCTAGAATAATTTAAAGAGCTATTTTACATAGGGTGGTTTTATGAGCTTTAATGACAGAGTCTATGAAATTGTTTGCCAAATCCCTGAAGGCCAGGTTTCAACCTATGGTCAGATTGCCTCCTTGGCCGGAAGCTGGCGGGCATCCCGCGCAGTAGGCTATGCGCTGCACCGCAATCCGTATCAAGGTAAAGTACCTTGCCACAGAGTAGTCTTCCAGGATGGCAGACTGGCCAAAGGCTTTGTATTTGGTGGCCCAGGTGTGCAGCGGCAACTGCTGGAAGCGGAAGGTGTAACCTTTACTGCTGACGGCACTGTGGATATGAAAACCTGTCGCTGGAAGCCTTAATGAGTTAAGTAATCTAAATACAGATAAGCAAGGAGCACATGCAATAGGATTATCCTATTACATGTGCTCCTTTTAATAGAGGACATTAGCCTATGATATCGGGTATATAAGCCTTAAAATTTGTAAGTGAGAGTACTGCGGAAAGAAGTGAACTTGGTACCTGCAGGGACTGATCCCACTGTTTCAATTTTCTCCATTCTGCTGTAGAACAGGTTGAGAGTAGTGGTTTTATCGAATTTATGGCCAAACCCATAGTACATCCCTTTTGCATTATTGTCATAAGTAGTGGTAGACCAGTTGTCGACGATATTACCGCTCCGTTCAACATTTGTATAGCACGTCCATAACGAATTCTTCTTATCGACGTCATAATTAATGCCATATACATAGGACTTGTTATAGGTAGCGGCATCCGACTTTGCATATTCACCATAGACATTCAACTTGTTAGTGATATTGTAGCTGCTATTTACATCCCAGAATTTTTTATCGGTAGTGAGCTTATCACCATTCAATTTAACAAGTGTAGTTCCTACCGCAAGGTCTTTACTAGGATTGTAAGAAGCAGCGAATGCATAGATCTTGGGATCATTATGGCCATATTGATCAAGTTGAAGAGCTGTCGCGGAGATATTAGTTACACCACTTTTTCCTGTAATGGTAATACCATCAGCAAATATATGTTTGCCAATACCATAAGCGCTGTCATAGATTAACCCATTGGCTCCGATGAAAGCATCCTGACGGCCAATTTTATAGTTCCAACCTGCATTTTGAATTTCTATGCCAAATTGGTCTAAAAAGCTGATTACACTGCGGTCATTATCATCTTGTCCGGGAAAAGAATTAAAGTCACGAGAGGATTGCGTATCACCATTCAAGGTCTCCGCACTCATACGGAAGTACAGCTTCATGTTTTTAGCGAAATTCTCAGCTTTGCCATTTAGTACGAATTTCCATCTATTTTCAATGGCATCTGCAGTACCCTCTTTAGTATTGATACGGTGTTGATATTGAACCTTTCCGTCGAACTGCAAGGGACTTGCAAAAGTGGTACAGGCTGCAGTAAGGACGAAAGTTGCTGCAAGAGCAGCGATAAGAGTTCTTTTCATATAGAAGTCCTCCCTGGATTATAAATTTGTAGCTAGTCAGACAGGCTTAGCTATGAGTCAGTTTCAACTTGAACAATTATTACTCAAAATACGCCCCCGGGAAGCATATTATAAGTCCCAAGAAGGAAAAATTAGAAAATTCACATTAATCAAAAGTATAGAAAGCGATCTTGTTTTTGTAAAATAGATGCTGGCTATACCCGGTATAAGAAAACGAAAGCAAAGTATTCTAGAATTTGCGAAACAGAAAAATTATCAGTATACTATAACTGCTGCGCACTGACAGCAATAGTAAAATGTACATATGAGGAGAACTGATTATGAGCAGAGAAAAGATGCTAAATAGAGAGCTGCTTGTGGCTGCCGTGGAAAAATTCTGTTCGGAAAACTACAAAAAGTTTGTGGTTTCTGAGTTGATTCCTAAAGGCGGACACAGAAATAGAATTGAAATAGAAGCGGATGGAATGCAGTTTTATGTTGATTTCCACTTTAAGATCAATGGCAGCACTTCGATAGATGTATCCAGCGGGCAACACCAGGATAAGAAAAAGCAAATCATGGCTGCAATACTGGGTGAACCAGCATACTTGCTGCCGTCGGCAGCTGGTATAACAGTAAAGTAGATAATAATAGATTTTAAATCGAGATATTGAAACAGGCCTAAACCATATGGTTTAGGCCTGTTTTATGAAGCAATACGGGCATTACTTTGAAAAACTTTTGTACGATGTTTTTTCTAAGTCAGCTGATAGACTCCATAAACCCTCAATAATATCCTCATACCAATATGCTCCCGTGCTACGGTATGGGTTACCCTTTTTGTCCGTAGCGTATCGTAATTTTAGTGTCGATTTTAGCACTGGATATTTAATAAATAGTGAAGAACAATAATCTTCAGAAAAAGTTTTTTTGTTTTTATAAATCGCAGTAGACCAGAACTCATAAGCATCTTTATATGGCTCTAATGGCATGAAAAGTAGTATGCGGGGATATTCGTCTTTGCCATCTTGGGGATACTTATCGACGTATTTTCTATATTCAACAGTTGCCTTTGAAAGTGCCATACGATATTCTATAATATTAACTCCTGACTCTACGTTATATCTGATTTCTCTAATTGCATCAAGTACTTGTTTAGCATCTGCCTGGTTTTCTGTGAGCATTACAGCGTTAGCAGGATATTGAGACACGGACTCAAATGTCCAGTTTTTTATTAGTGAAACAATATCCTTTCTACTCATGGTATTTGCCATATCTGCGGCTGTATACCCGAAGGAATTTTTCACAGACCTATCAGCTCCTGCAGACAGTAGACTCTCAATGATTTCCTTACTAGCTGTTGCTGCTGCATAATGAAGTGCAGTGTCATTTTGGGGAGTTTTTAGATTTACATTAGCACCTTTGTCTAATAGAAGCTTTACCATTTGAAGTTGATTGCTTCCGGCTGCGGACATAAGTGGAGTCCAACCATAGGGATTGCGGATATTGGGGCTCATACCGGCATCTAAAAATAAGCGTATAATTTTTTCATTTCCTATCTGAGAGTAGGTAAAAAAGTTTTGTTCAGAGAATGGTACATTTAGTTTATCAAGTTCAGTAAGTGCTTCTTCTGGTGTTTGAGCGAAGCCAATTGACATTGGTGAGATTAGTAATAGGCATATTAGAAATAATAAAATAGGTCTCAATACCATCACCTCAAAAAATTAATCCATGTAATATAATTACAGGTGAGCAGCTAATCTCCTTCGTAAATAAGATAAAAGTAAATCTTAATGCTATAACTGATTTCCGGTAGCTTATTGTAAATAGCCTGGTAACACATAACGAGCTATAACCTATGGTGGTTATAGCTCGTTATGTTGTCTATATAGTGTTTTTCTTGCTGATTAACCGGGAGGAAAGACATAGGGGGCTTTTGGTTCGGGGACTCGTTTGACGGAACTGATCTTTATGGACGGTACGATTTTGTCTTCGTAGGGAACTTGATGAATGCGGCCTGTGACTGTGAGCCACATCCCTTCTTCGTAACCGGCCTTATCCTCTATTTCACATAAAATTCCATAAGGAAGAGCGTCTGCTGTACAGCAGACAACTACATAGCGTACCAGGGAAAATTGCTTAGGAGTGGCTCCTGGCGGTCTGAAGACAAAGCCGGTCATAGTAATTTCTTTATCAACATAATCCTGAGTAAAGAACTGCAGTTCATTCATAATTTCTGTATAATCCTTGTCAGTAACTTTAATTAGCGGTGCCTGGCGGAGCGTATCAGCCAGGGGACGTGACATTTCATAAGCGGCCATTGTAGAGGCAGCCGTTTGGCTGTTGAGCCCTTTGGTTCCAACAAGATTGGCGTTGAGAACGTGATCGGGCAGTGCGAAGGCCAGTAGCAGAACAACTATAAAGGGGAGATATGACCAGCGGCTGCCGTGATTGTGCGGTTCATGAAGGGGAGCGACGGGACGATAAATGGTCAGCAACTGGGCAGCAAGCATGGGGATGAGAAGATAAGCCGCAATTTCCAGCATACTGGAAAATTTAGGATTGATATAGAGGGTCAATTGCTCTGTTTTAATGAGCCAGATTAGCAAAATGATAAAGCCAAGCAGAATGGCAGACCGTAAGAGCGCATCCCAGTCCAATACATATTTGCTTCGTATCCTGTGCCTCAAAATGGTCACATCCTTTTACCAAAGGTTAATCAGATAAGCCGCCGCACCGCAAACAATTGTTACAATAAGGGACAGAACAATGACAAACCGGGTCCGGAAGGAATGGAGCAGCATGAAGATGTTTTTCAGGTCAATCATCGGACCAAACACCATAAAGGCGACTAGTGAGCCCGGTAAAAAGCTGGTTGCAAAAGAAGCGGCGATAAAAGCATCGGCAGCGGAGCAGACGGAAATGACAAAGGCAAACAGCATCATTACACCAATTGACCAGAAAGTATCCTGTCCAACGCTAAGCAATACCGAGCGGGGCAGCATGACCTGGGAAAGTGCTCCCAGCATCGACCCTAACAATAAATATTTACCCATTTCAAAAAATTCGCTGCTGGCATCATGAATGGTTTGGACGAGCCTTCCGGAAAGCGACATTCTGCTTGAGCGATGCTTCTTTGCATTTTGTCCGCAGCAGTTGCAGGCATGATGATGACCGGAATCTGCTCTCAGTTCATTGCCTTTGAAGAAAATACTGATTAACCAGCCCGCCAGACAGGCAATGAAAAAAGCTGTTACCAGGCGGAAGATCACCATATTGGCATTTAGCTTAAAAGCAAAGGAAGTAGCAGCAGTCACTACCGGATTGATGATCGGCGCTGCAAGCATAAAAGCAGTTGCTGTATGGAGGGGAACCCCCTTCATAACCAGCCGGCGGATAATCGGGACCATACCACAATCACATACGGGAAAAATGATGCCCAGCAAAGCGGCAGGTATGATGCTCAACAGTTTTTTGCGAGGGATAATTTTCCGGATAGTTTCTTCGGAGACGAAATTATTTATAATAGCGGAAACAACTACACTGAAGAGGACAAACGGCAAGGCTTCCAGGACAATACTCAGCAAGATGATTTTAAAATTATTGATCGTTCCCCAATCGATATAACCTGATAGTGCAGTAAGAATTGCCAATATTGTGTCCAAATAAATCTCCTCCGGTCTGGCAGGCAGTAGAGTGGTATCTGTTCATTGTATTCTTTAATCCCGTAAATATGAGAACGTAGCTGCGAATTTTGTCAGCCATAGCTATTGTTATACCGGGTATAACGACAACCTATTTTACTGAAAACTCTAAAATTTCTATAATTGAAAGAA